>NZ_BRCD01000020.1:0-84787 GCF_023707945.1 Sporosarcina sp. NCCP-2331 | reverse complement strand
TGAAGGTTTAGGGGGTGCGGCTATGAAAAGGTTTTTGACAGTATTTTTATTCATGCTCATAATAGGATTGCCTGCAGGGACAGCGTCGGCAAAATCCTATTCTATCGACGAGGTGCAGATTCGCGGATGGATCAATCCGGATGGAACCATGCTCGTCAATGAACTGTTCACGTACTCGTTTGACGGAGAATTCTCCAGGCTGAAGCGAGCATTCCCCGCCGAACACCGTCCTCAGATTGAGGGATTTAAGGCGTTTCAGGTGATGGACGGCAACGGCAGAGTAGGATTTATCGACGATAACCAGATGAAGAAACTCCCCGTTTCATTGGATAAAGAAAATTGGGTAACGAAAATAGCCCAAAAAGATGGAACGATTCAGGTGATGTACATTTATTATGTTCAAAATGCTGCTGTTTCATACGATACATACAGCGATCTGCGGCTTACCTTTTTTGAAAAAGGTTCTAATCATGATATGGATATGAACGATGTGCAGATCTCTTTTATTTTGCCTGATGAAGCAGGTGAAAAAAATATTCACGGTTACTTTTATGCTTCGGGAGGGAAGGAGCCGGTCGTTCACAGCAACGGCATCCAATTTAATACTCCGGTTTCTAAAGCGAATACCTACACAGCTGTGCGGGTTTTGTTTCCTTCTGGGATGATGACAGCCTCGAATAAAGGCAAAGCACCGGTTTCATTGGAAGAGGCGATAGCAGGTGAACAGCAAAAGATGGACGAGCAGGCATGGAAAGTGGCACAGATTCCCGCACTGAAAAAAATCACCATCGGTTTGACTGTGTTTCTCGGACTTATTGCACTTTTCGTATTCTGGATGAAATCCCGTTTGAGCGGATTTTTTGGAAGCACCGACTATGTGATGAAGACGGATCCACTTTATCTAAGTTTTGTGGATCATTCAGGAGAATGGTTCAGAGGAAGTTTTCTGGCCGGATTATTTTCATTGGTCGATAAAGGAGAGGCATCGGTCGAACTTGCAGACAGTGCGGAACGATTCGCAGACCGTCCGGATTCACCTGATAAGACACTCGCCTTTCAGTTGTTAAAGGGTAAAGGAGATCTGCAGCCGTTTGAACGGAAGTTAGCTGTCTGGCTGTTCAAGGGACGTTTGATGAAAGAGCGATTTCATCTGCATGATATTGCAGAAGGAAAAGAGTCGAAATCCGCTTTGAGAAAACAGCATAAGTTCGAAGTGGAACACACCGAGTGGCATGATGAAGTGAAGGATTTATTAGTGGAATCGGGAACATTATCAACTCGATATTCTTACGTGCTGAGACTGTTCATAGTGATCGCGGCAGGCCTGATGTGTGCAGTTGTATTTTATATCGGCGGAGGGGATGACTGGGGCTACAGACTGGTGCTCCCGGCTATTTTCTTTGCAGTTACGCTGTTCAGCATGAAGGAGCAGATACAAAAATGGCCTTCAGGTTTATACTTTATCGTGCTGCTGTTCACAGTGAATTCATTGGATTATGAAGAATTGACGGGAGTCTTCAGCTGGTTCGTGATTATCGCGCTTATCGCGTTTTACCTGGTTCCGAAGACTGTGCTGAGTTCTAAAACGGCATTCTATACAAAGATGAGCATCAATAAATTCCGGAGAGAGCTGAAATATGGTATGCCGGAAGGGTTGCCGGATGATGAGCAGCAGCAATATCTAATACGTGCCTACTTGCTCAAGCCATCTAAAAAGAAGCTGCCTCAAGTTAGGCGGGCAGAAACCGCGACTGCGGCGGTTGCCATGGCTTCACTCTTTACGCTGCGGGAAGATCCTTTGCAGTTTGTTCATTCAACTTGGGGCCCGAAATTAGTAAAAGCAGGAAGTTCTGACGGTACCTCTTTTGATGGAGGATATTCCGGCGGGGGTGGAGGAGATGGAGGAGGCGGAGCAGGGGCGGATTAACCGCTGTCTGCTCTTTTCCTTCTACTTTTGATCTTTCAATAAGTCACGAATTTCTGAGAGCAGTTCTTCTTTCGTATCCAATGCTTTTTCAGCGGGTTCTTCTGCAACGGGCTCCGGCTCTTTAATTTTGAGCTGCATCAGGACGCGCAGGAAGATGAATATAGATCCCGCAACGATCAGGAAGTTAATGATGGATTGAATAAACAGACCATACTTAATTTCTGTATTTTTATATGGAAAGCTTAATCCCGAGAAGTCCAGGCCGCCTGATAAAATTCCGATAATCGGCGTAATAATATTTTCCACCAGTGAAGAAACAATCGTACTGAAAGCTGCACCGATGACAACACCAATAGCCAGGTCGAAGATGTTTCCTTTAAACGCGAATTCCTTAAAGTCTTTCCACATATACTGTCATTCCTTCTGTAATGAATTTAAATCACGGCGTGGTTCTTTTACGCTGAAACCGTTGGTATATCGTGATGGAAGCAATGACCCAAACGGCACTGGCGTATATACCGCCGACAATATCACTGGGGAAATGCACCCCTAAATAAATACGGCTCACTGCAATCATGACAATCATGAAAACAGCAGCTGTCACGGCTAGTGTCCGGCTCCAAGTATTCCGTAAATTACGCCAAATGATATAAGCGAGAATAGTGTATAAACTGAATGCCATCATCGTGTGACCGCTCGGAAAGCTGTAGCCGCCAATGTCAATCAGACGATGGAGGTCGGGACGTTCTCGTTTGAAGATGAACTTCAGCACTTGATTGAGTATGCCTGTCCCGCCGACAACGGCAACCAGCAATAATGCCTGCACCCCGTGCTTTCTACTGAGAAGTGTTACAAACGCTGCCAGTGCAATCAGCGCAACGGCCATTGTGGAACCGATCGTCGTAAATGCTCGCATGACCACTGTCAGCCACGGAGCTTCTGTACCCTGGACAGCTCCAATGACGGCTTTATCAAATCCGGAAATCGTCTGCATATGAATCGAAGTTGCGACCATTGCAAACAAACCCGCTAATATTAAACAAGCTCCCCAAGTCAGCAATAAACGAATAGACAGTTCACGCATGTCTCCCGGCCTCCTTTCTACTGCTCTATATTGTGAATGAAAGCTAAAAAAATGTACAGTGAAAGGTGGCGGCGCAAGCCTGAAGATTGTTTTAAAAAATGGACGGAAGGTATACTAATGAAAAAAGGGAGTGGTGTATGATGCAGGAAATTTCTACAACGGAAGAATGGGATGAAATACTTGATCAATCCAATGAAAAGCCGGTGCTTATGATGAAGCACAGTTCAACTTGTCCAGTCAGTGCATCTGCATTTTCTGCGTTTCAACGGACAGAAACGAATCTGTCCAAATATTATCTGATTGTGCAGAAGAGCCGACCGCTGTCGCAGGAAATTGAACGGGAACTGCAAATTCGTCACGAATCTCCACAGCTGTTTTTATTGAAAGACGGAAAAGCGGTATGGAAAGCTTCGCATTACGCCATTATGGAACCCTCTATTACAAAGGCAATCCAAGAACATCAGGTGTAAGCCGGCAAAGAATAGTCCGCAGCAGACGCACTCTCCTATGAGAAATGCGTCTTTTTCATTTTGAAGAGATGTCATGGCATATATGACATTTGTCATCTCAAAGTCATGACATCTATGTCTACCCCTCCCTGTCCGTACACGGTATTCTTAATGTATTAGCAAACCCAATTAGGAGGGACATTCAAACATGAGTAAAGAGAAAACGAAACAGCTGCATAAAGACGTCGCACCTTTCGCGAAGTCTGACTTAAAGAAAAGTGTTTTTCAGATGCTGAATACGATACCGCCTGTTTTTATCCTTTGGTTTCTGGCGTATCAGAGCTTGAACGTTTCCGTCATCTTGACAATTGTGCTTTCCATCACAGCTGCGTTCTTCGTAGTTCGCACATTCATTATCTTCCATGACTGTACGCACGGTTCATTCTTCCGCAATAAGAAAGCGAATAATATTGTAGGAACAATCACTGGCGTACTGACATTATTTCCTTATGAAAAGTGGAAAAGAGAGCACTCTATCCATCACGCGACAAGTTCAAATCTTGATAAGCGCGGAGTAGGCGATATTTGGGTAATGACTGTTGAGGAGTATGAGAATGCTTCTAAATGGCAGCGTTTAGGCTATCGTTTCTATCGTAATCCTATCGTGTTGTTCGGTTTTGGTCCCTTATATCTAGTGCTAATCGCAGGTCGTTTTAATCGCAAAGATGCACGTAAGAAAGAGCGTATGAATACGTATTTAATCAATATCATTCTTCTGGCGGTCTACAGCGGATTGATCCTGCTTATCGGCTGGCAGTCATTCGTACTGATTCAGGGCACGATGATGTTCACTGCTGCGGCGCTTGGAATTTGGTTATTCTACATTCAGCACACATTTGAAGATTCTTATTTCGAAGAAGAATCAGATTGGGATTACGTAAAAGCAGCAGTGGAAGGCAGTTCGTATTATCAATTGCCGCGTGTTCTGCAGTGGGCGACAGGTAACATCGGATTCCACCACGTACATCACCTGGCTCCGCGTGTTCCGAATTACAATTTGGAAATGGCGCATGAATTAACACCGCCATTGCAAAAGGCGACAACTATTACATTAAAAACAAGCTTGGAATCATTACGCTACCGTCTGTATGATCCCGCAAATAAAAAGTTCATTACATTTAAAGAAGCCAAACAATCTATCATGGCTAAACAAAAGTTGAAGATTGACTTAAAACCAAAACGCACAACATTTGACTGATCTATGCTGTCCGGAAAGTAGAAATTTACTTTCTGGACAGCTTTTTATGTGCAATTCCATATGCGATCTCATGAAACGCGCCAATATGTGACCTCACCGCGCCAAAAATCTTCTTAAGCAAACCAATTTAGCTTTGCACCGCACCTTTCCTGAAATTGAAATTAGAACGAACCCTCATGCAGCGAAAATGAGATTAGTGCAAGCGGGTCATTCAGGCAACTATTTGTTACAATGGATATATAAAGGGTGGCGATGAGAACCTATGCACAGCTGGTACAGTATTTTTCCGAAAAGCCCATGGCTCAGCATTTATGCATGGGTGGTATTTTGTATTTTACCTTTCTTTTATATTTTACGAAGTGCGTCACCGATGGGGTTATTAATCGGTTTCACGCTTCTGGTGTTCTTCTTTTTATCTTATTACTTTTCCGTGAAATCAGACAGCGGCCTCATGTATATGTGGATCAGTTTTGAGATTGTCATCACCGTTTTGATGACTCTGTTGTTTGGATATGTATACCTATCTATATTTATTGCTTTTTTTATTGGGAATATCCGGAATCCGGTAGGTTTTTTTATCGTTTATGGTTTGCATATTGCTATTTTGATCGGAGCAGTCGTTGCAGGATTCTTTATTGAAATTGAATTGTTTCTTTCGCAGATTCACTTCATTATTCTGGCAATCATCGGGGTCGTGCTGCTGCCGTTTAATCTATATAACCGTCAAAGACGCGATCGGCTGCAGGATCAGCTGATACTTGCAAGACAGCGTATATCAGAGCTGACGATTGTGCAGGAGCGCGAACGGATTGCAAGGGATCTTCATGACACGCTGGGGCAAAAACTGTCAATGATTGGGCTGAAAAGTGATTTGGCAGTACGATTAATGGAACGAGATATCGAATCTGCTAAAGCAGAGCTCCAGGATATACGTCAGATTTCCAGCACCGCATTAAAAGAAGTCCGAGTGCTCGTCAGCGGGATGCGCCGAGTCAAATTGAAGGATGAATTGGTCCGTGTAGAGCAATTATTGAGAGCGGCGGAAATCGAAATAGAACTTGAAGGTGATCCGAATTTTCCGGATATGTCACCGATTGTAGAAAACGTATTGGTTATGTGCCTGAAGGAAGCGATCAATAATGTTGTCAAGCACAGCTACGCAAAGCATTGTTGCATCGCTTTTCAACGGACCGAAAAAGAATTTCGGATTATTGTGAAAGATAACGGAATAGGAATTGCGCAAAATGGGGTGAATCTGCCCGGTAACGGACTGGAAGGAATGGAAGAGCGCCTGGAGTTCGTTAACGGCAACCTTTCTATTTCCAGTCAGGAAGGAACACAATTGAAGATTACAGTTCCCGCTGTTCTGAAACAAATAAAGGAAGGGTGATTACATATGATCCGCATTGTGATAGCAGAAGACCAAGGAATGATGCTGGGTGCGCTGGGGTCGCTATTAAATTTAGAAGATGATATGGAAGTAATCGGCATGGCGAAAAACGGTCAGGAAGCAGTGAAACTAGTGAAAGAACTGAAGCCTGATATTTGTATAATGGATATAGAGATGCCGATCAAGACAGGATTAGATGCTGCGGAAGAACTGCAGGATGAAGAGTGCCAGATCATTATCCTGACTACTTTTGCGAGAGCGGGGTATTTTGAACGCGCACGGAATGCAGGTGTCCGCGGCTATTTACTGAAGGATAATCCAATTGAAGAACTGGTGAAATCCATTCATTCCATCATTAAGGGACGCCGTATTTATGCTCCTGAATTAATCGATCTGGCTTTTGATATGAAGGAAGAAGATAAGAATCCGCTGACAGAGCGTGAAGAGCAAGTACTAAAGTTAATTTCAGAAGGAAAAACGACCAAACAAATTGCGGCGGAGTTATTTTTATCACCCGGTACAGTGCGTAATTATGTGTCGACGATCTTGGATAAGCTCGGCGTGCGAAACCGGATTGAGGCGATTTCAATGTTTCAGGAGAAGGGCTGGTTTAAATAAATTTCATTTTAATAAAATGGCTCTTCACCAAAACATGTGCTTGATAATCAATTTAATGAGCAGTTTGAGATGGGATTGCGCAGAATAGGATGGTAAATGGGAGGATACCGTTTCCCTGCGTTTCAGGAATTTTTATATGAATGGCAGTCATGAGCATGCTATTTGAGTTTATTACGTAAGAAGTGGCGTTTCATGCAATACTTAGCATTCTGCAAAGGCTTAAATTCTTGTGTTGAATGCATTTGTAAAGTCGAGAAACGGGAACACTACCAACTAAATCCACACTCTGCAAAAAAAGCAACATGTTATACTTTCCCCACATCAGCGAAGACGCAACTGCGGGGTAGGCCGTTGCTATGAGACAACTGGCGTGTTCTTCGCCAGATGGCTCATAGCGTAAGGCAATCCCCCAGCGCCGAAGCGGGTTTAAACTGCAGCATGATTTTCGCAATACATACATGACAAGTTTTCAAGAACTGATTTTGGGGCAGATCCAATAAAATTAATGTAAGGAAGAGGTGTCTGGTATGAACGACCAGAATCGAAAAGCATGGCTGGAGAAGGAGCCTTTATTGCAGCAAGTGGCAGAAATGAAAGAAGTGCTATGGCGAAACCCGTCTGTGCAGCCGGTGAACAGGGCGATGGAGAAAACGTCTCTGACACGCGAAGAGGTAGAAGACGCACGTCAGAGACTCGAACGATTTGCTCCGTACCTGGAAAAAGTATTTCCTGACACTGCTGTTAATCGGGGCATCATTGAATCGCCCCTCACTTCCATTCCTGCAATGAAAAGAATGTTGGAGCAGCAGTATAAGTTGAAGATAGCCGGTATGCTGATGCTGAAGCAGGATAATGCTCTGCCGATTTCAGGTTCTATTAAAGCACGCGGCGGTATTTACGAAGTGTTGAAACATGCAGAAACACTGGCGCTTGACCATCAATTAGTAAATGACACGCAAGATTATCGGCAATTCGCCGAACCGGTCTTCAAAAGTCTATTTGCGCAGCATAAAATAGCTGTAGGATCGACAGGGAACCTAGGACTGAGCATCGGCATCATGAGTGCAAAGCTGGGTTTTAATGTAACTGTACATATGTCTTCAGATGCAAAGCAATGGAAGAAAGATTTATTGCGGTCAAAGGGTGTTGAAGTCATAGAGTACGAAGATGACTACAGTAAAGCGGTGGAAGAAGGAAGGCGCCAGGCGCAGGAAGATCCATTCTGTCATTTTATAGACGATGAAAATTCAACTGATCTTTTTATGGGCTATGCAGTCGCAGGCGAGCGTGTTGCCGCGCAGCTGAAAGCACTGCATATCAAAGTAGATCGAGAGCATCCGCTTTTTGTTTACTTGCCTTGCGGAGTAGGCGGAGGGCCCGGCGGAGTCGCATTTGGTTTAAAACTGGCTCTCGGCGACCACGTACATTGTTTCTTTGCCGAGCCGACGCATTCGCCGTGCATGATGATCGGAATGGCAACGGGACTGCATGATCAAGTATCAGTTGCCGATTTTCATTTGGACAATAAAACTGCGGCTGACGGACTGGCAGTAGGCACTGCTTCTGCATTCGTCGGAAAAACAATGGAACCCTTCCTGGCCGGATGCTACAGCGTTGCAGATCATACGTTATTCAAGTTATTGAAAAACTTGGCAGACAGTGAAGACATTTGGCTGGAACCATCTGCGCTCGCAGGCATGACAGGTCCTGTCAAGGTTATAGAGTCTCACGTCCCAGAGGCAGATTCCGAAGAAGCCGTGCATCTGGTCTGGGGCACAGGAGGAAATATGGTGCCTGAAGAGGAAATGCAAAGCTATTATGATCAAGCCGGGAAACAATGATTTTATTTCCCGGGAAATCGACAAAAACAGCGGTTCAGAGAGTTATGCTACATAACTTTCTGAACCGCTTTTTAAAATGAAATGGTATTTACTATAGTTGCTCATAGCATGTCAATGAATGATCATAGACGTTTTCCAGCCGATCAAACGAGGCTGACGGGCGCTCCTAGTCACTAGCCGTCCGATCATAGCAACTCAATGCACGATCATAAACCTGCTATGGACGCTCATAGCCTCGCAGAGTTTTCATCAATTCCCCATATCTCGCTAAAATTCAGTGTAAATCCTGAAATAACTTCAGCTTCAGCAGTCTTGGTACCAGTAAAAGGCCGATAACGGAACCGCTTACTGTCGACACGAGAAACGGAGGCAAGAAGAAGAAAGCTGTAACAGTCGTACCCATCAGAATCTTTGCATAAGGTACGGCAAACACAGGTGCGATAAAGCCTGTGCCGATTATTTCACCTATGCCGGCTGTCCAATTCCGTTTGTACCTCTGATAAAACAGCCCGGCTAACAGTGCACCGATCATTCCGCCGGGAAGCGCCAGCAAAGAACCGGTTCCTGTCAGGATTCGCACCAATCCAGTCACAAAGGCCACTAGCACCGCTGCGCCCGGCCCCATGACGATTGCCACGATTACGTTGACGGCATGCTGAATAGGATAGGCTCTCGCTATTCCCGCCGGAAATGAAACAAAGGCAGAGCCGGCAACAGCAATTGCCGCAAACATCGTCATAAAAACCATTTTTCTTGTATTCATCGCAACCTCATTTATTTAGAATTAATGTAATTTCTTTAGAAAAAGACTTTGCTGCTTCCTGAGGGTTTTCAGCGGAAGCGATGGCTGAGATGACCGCCACGCCGTCTGCGCCGGCATGCAAGGCGGGGATGAGGTTAGCCAAGGAAATGCCGCCGATTCCTACAATCGGCATGTCAGGAAAAGCACTGCGCATTTCTCCAATCAATTCGGGGCCTACAACAACGGAAGCATCTAATTTCGTCGCAGTCGGATAAACCGGGCCGATTCCAACATAGTCAGCTCCGATTGCTTCAGCAAGCTTCATTTCATCCAGATTGTGGGCAGAGACGCCGAGCCATTTATCAGGACCGATGCGCTTGCGCACAAGAGCCGCCTGTTCATCGTCCTGCCCTACATGGACACCGTCAACATTAAGGGCTAACGCAAGATTGACGTCATCATTGATAATGAAAGGAACGCGGTAAAGCCGGCACAATGCCTGACACTTTTTTGCAAATCCAAGCAGCGCATCTCCCTGCAACGCATTTTCTCCCTTTTCACGCAGCTGGAAGCAAGTAATCCCGCCGCGGAGGGCAGCCTCTAAAACAGCCAGTGGCTCCTGATTGTGTACATTCGGGGTACCCATAATAAAATACAGACCCATCGCTGTCCGCACGTCTGCCCTGCGCATTTAGTGCATCCCCTTTTTCAGCTGACCGTAAGCCCAGTGATTTGTCGGTCCATGACCAGAACCCAGGCGTAAGCCGTGTTCAATAGCAGCCTGGATAAATTGTTTTGCTTCTGCAACTGCATCAGTCATAGAATAGCCCTTTGCGATAAATCCGGCTAAGGCTGCCGCAAATGTACAGCCGGTCCCGTGGGTGTCTTTCGTCTGTACCCAAGGAGTCGTCATTGTAAAAGATTGTCCTTCACAATCAAGGTAGTAATCCTTTGCTTCGAGTACGTCGCAGCGATGACCGCCTTTTAAAATGACCGCATGTGCCCCCATACTAATGATTTTCTGTGCAGCATGCTGAATGTCTTCATCGCTGACAATTTTCATTTTCGTGAATACTTCTGCTTCTGGAATATTGGGTGTGATGATTGCAGCCATCGGTATTAGATGATCTTTCATTGCTTGGATTGCTTCTTGCTGCAATAACGAATGACCGCCTTTTGCGATCATAACAGGATCGATTATAAGAGGGAAAGGTGGATATTCCTTCAATACAGCAGCAACAGCAATGATAATTTCAGCTGAAAACAGCATCCCTGTTTTACATGCTTTTACATCAAAATCATCCAAGACAGCACGTATCTGGGCTGTGACGCCGTCCGTCGGCACAGGATAGACACCGTGAACGCCATGAGTGTTTTGTGCAGTTACAGCCGTCAGAACAGAAGTGCCGAACACACCAAGTTCTTGAAATGTTTTCAAATCTGCCTGGATACCGGCGCCGCCTCCGCTGTCTGATCCCGCAATAGTCAATGCTACATTTACCGTCAATGAAAAAACCCCCTTACTCCTAGTTACACTAAAAACGTGTTATGGTCCCGATCCAGTGTATGTAATGTGTTTAAGAAATTTACTGCGAAATCGCCGGGTCCTGCTGAAATACCGGCTGAAACTTCGCCTGCCCGTTTATAAAATGAAAGCGCATCAGCAGCTGCTTCCAGCGGCGATTCGCTTCCTACTGCCAGGAAAGCACCAACTACTGAGCTTAGCAGACAGCCTGTTCCAGTGATCTCAGTCATAGAAGGATGTCCGCCTTCAATAAACAATGAACGATGACCGTCCGTAACGATATCTGTTTGACCTGACACAGCAACTAAACAACTGTGGCCGATGGCAACCTTTTTCGCGATTGCTTCTATATCTGCGCTGCCTTCTCCCGCATCTACGCCTTTCGCTTTCCATGGGACATCGGCTATGGCTGCGAGTTCGCCGGCATTGCAGCGGATGAGGGTGACATCAACTGCAGCCAGCACTTTGAGAACGCTTGCTTTTCGAAACGCTGTAGCTCCAGCACCGACAGGATCAAGCACGACAGGATTTCCGGCTGTTCTTGCACTGTTGCCGGCGAGGATCATGGCATCGACAGTTTGCTGCTTCAGCGTGCCGATATTCAAAATACTGCAGGAAGCAATTTTTGCGATATCTTCAGCTTCTTCTATTGCATCCGCCATTACAGGCGATGCACCGATTGCGAGCAGTCCATTTGCTTGAAAGTTTGCCACTACAAAGTTCGTGATGCAATGAACGAGCGGCTGTTCTTTTCTAAGATGTTGAATTAGCTTCATGTTTCCCTTCCTCTCAATAAAGGTATATATACAAAAAACCCATACAAAGATGGGCAGGGTATGAAAACTACCCACTTCCCTCCGCTAGCAAGTACTAGAACAGGTTCCAAGGGTTTGCCAGACAGCATCTCAGCTCGTAAAAATTAAAGCACCCCTAGTGGTGAATATGATTCAGATACATTAATTGTATCATAAAATTTTATAAAGGATAAAACCAGACAGGAATGTGAAGGATAAATAATATAAAATGATCGGTTGAGCACAAGAAAAACGGCATGGCAACTAAGTCGGAAGATGTATAATTGTCTGAAGTGAAACAGAAGATTTATGCATAATAGATAAAAAGGAGCAGATGATAAATGAAACCTTTATTTGAAATTCAAAGTATGACCCATTCGTTAGATGAACTGACCTTTTCTTGGAGTGATGCAGGAGGATATTACCGTGTCTATAAAAACGAGCAGCAAGTATATGAAGGAACAGCTGCGGAATTTACAGACGGAGAATTAGATCCGAGACATCCGTTTCAATACACAGTTGAGCGTGTAGAGGATAATCAGGTCAGGGACGTCATTGTGATGCAGACCTCCGCGCTGACGCCGACTATGGAAGGCGAGCATCCTTTGCAGCGGATCGTCATCACGACTATTGCCGCCGCTTCACAAATCGCACTGTCCTGGGAATGGATCAAAGGAGTGAAGAAGTTCGATATTTACCGAAATGGCAAGTATTTGCAGACGGTAGAAGACAATCGCTTCATTGACCGGGAATGCTCTTTATCTGAGTCCGTTACCTACAGCATTTCAGGTACACGCCCGTTGATTGACAGTAATCATCGAATGAATGTCAGCAAGTCGATTGCGGCGAAAGTATTTGACGCTGTTACACCGAATAATCCGGAGAGCGAACCGACGAAGGAAGTCTATACGTTTACTGTACACGTGAAACGCCGCGATCAATTACTGCAGCCGGTCGCAAAGCGGAAAAAGGTAAAGCAGTTGGACCAATGGAAATTCCGTTATACCACATTTCTGAAGGAAGATATCCTGAAAAATCCGAATCTGCTTTCGCCGTTGCCTTATTTTACTGGAGATGACCGTGATTTCGACCCGGAAGGAAAGAGTTTTCGGACGCGGGTGAACATGGAAGGGCAGTTTGACGGCAAAGAAAGCCCGCTTCAATTCACGAAATCAGTCGGTCCGTCGATTGGGCTGAACTATTTAAAGCGGTATAAACGCCACGGTCATGCATCAGTGGACGGAATTGTAATTAAGCGTCTTGAAGGTGAGCCGAAAGAAATCAATTTTGAGATTAACCATGATGTAGGAAATCCGCTCACTGCTTCACCGCCGATTCACTATGAGGTGAAAGGCCATCTGGACTGCGATGGAAATATTGACTTGGTGGGCTATCATAACAATGCGCCTCATCATGAAATCTATCTGTCGCTTGACGATGCGGACTGGCAGACGATTCATCGCTCAGAAAGTGATGGGCTGGCATATTTATCCGGCGTGCCAGGGGATAATTATTGGCGTTTTATGACATGTAATTAAACAGGAAAAAGCCGCTTATTGAGCGGCTTTTCATTTTGGCAGACGGATGGAAAATTTCGTTCCCTGACCTTTTTCGCTATGCACTTCAATGGTGCCTCCATGGAGAATAACTAGCTGTTTAACAATTGACAGACCAAGCCCGAATTCACCATACGGAGTGGAAGTCCTGGACATGATCGCCTTATAGAAGCGGTCCCATATCTGTTCAATTTCTTCCGGGTCCATGCCGATTCCTGTGTCTTCAATTTCTAAAATAGTTTCAGAGGCCGTTTCATCGCCTCTCAATGTAATGGTGCCATTTTCACAAAACTGAATACTGTTTTTCGTGATATTTATGAGGATTTGCATCAAGCGGTCATAATCCGCCTTGACTGACAGTCGATCAGACGCATCGACAATCAGCTTGTTTTGACGTTCCTCAGCTGCGGATTCGAGTTGGTCGGCTGTCATTTCAAACAGTTCCTTTACAGGTAAAGCCTGTTTATTCAGCTGGATTTGATTGGCCCGAATTTTTTCGTAATCAAGATTCTCATTGACCAGACGAATGAGCCGTTTGGATTCCTCCTGAGCCAATCGAAGCGCTTTATCCTGCTCCTCAGCAGAAATCATATGCTCCCGCAGGCCTTCGATTATTCCGCGGATTGTCGTAAGCGGCGTGCGCAGTTCATGGGAGACATCCGCCATGAATTGCCGTCTGCGATTCTCTAGAGAGTCGATTTCTGTCATCGAAGTTTCCAGTTTTTCAGCCATTTCATTGAAGTCTTTAGATAGTTCGCCGATTTCGTCAAACTCTGATGAAGGCACCCGGACTGTATAGTCGCCGCCAGAAACAGCTGCAGCCGCTTTTCTCAGCCGCTGAATTCTGCGGACATGAAGAATAGACAGCAGTCCGCTAAGCAGCAGAGCCAGAAGAACGCCTGCCCCAGTCGTATAGAGGACGTAATGATTCATCTTCGAAATAATTGCGCTCGATCCGGTGATAGGGGACGTCAGCAGGATGCCGCCAATAAACTGCTGTCTTTCAAAGTATGGCAGCAGCACGAATGTAACTGCCTCATCAAAGCGTTTGAGCTCCTGTCTGACTGTCACTGACTGACCATTTTGCAATGCATTCCATTCTTCCTGATTCAGTTCGATTAACGCAGTCTTCAGCCCGGTGGAATAAATGATGGAAGATCGTCCATTGAACAGGCTGTATTGGATCGACCGGGCATCTAAGACATGGCCGTAGGATTTCAAAATAGATTCTGTTCCGCGATTGCTTTGGCGCAGGTCGGATAAAATTGCCTGTCCATATGTTGTAAGTTCATCTGTTTTTTGTTCGTAAACTACGTTTTCCAAGTAATGTGTCAGCAATAGACTGAGTACCAGAACAGTCAGCAAAATGACGCTGAAGTGACTGAGCAGCTGCTGATAAAATGTTTTAATCTTCATTGGATTGTTCCGGAGCTTTCATCGAAACGGTAGCCGACGCCCCATACGGTATGGAAAAAAGAATGATCCGGCAGAGACAGCTTTGAACGGAGCCGTTTAATATGCACATCGACTGTCCGGTCATCTCCATAAAAATCATATCCCCATACCTGATCGAGCAGCTGGTCGCGCGAGAATACCTGTTTAGGATGCCGGAGGAAGAAGTGCAACAGATCGAATTCCTTTGGTGTCAGATTGGAAACCAGCTTGCCCCGCACCGATACTTCCCGTGTATTCGGATTCAGCCGGAAATAAACTGTGCTGATTTCCTCATCACTGCTTTCATCTTTCGCAGAATATCTGCGTGTAACTGCCTTGATCCGCGCCATTAATGCAAGGGGGCTGAAAGGTTTCGTGACATAATCATCCGCACCCGTTTCAAATCCTCGTACTTGATCCGCTTCGCCATCTTTTGCGGTAAGCATGATGATGGGAACTTCTATGCCTCGTTCTCTGATTTTGCGGCAAATGGTCAGGCCGTCAAGATCAGGCAACATCCAGTCAATAATCAGGCAGTCCCACGAAGATTGGACCGCGCGTTCATAACCATTCAGTCCATTTGCTTCGAATATTCCTTCGATGCCCTCTTTTTCGAAGAATAACCCAATCATCTCAGAGACGCTTTCATTATCTTCTATCACTAGAATTCTCATTGCGGCACCTCCTAACGCCTTTGTACTTAAAAATAGTACGAAACTGCAGAAAATGCAATGAAGAGTGTAGAGGTCTTTGAAATGTCTAAAGAATTACTTCTTAATTGTCTCTTTAAAAGACTTGCGGTCTGAATTTAATTTGATAACACGCACCTGTAATTTTTCGAATGAATCCTCCGTTAAATTAACCCGACCATTTTCTTGGATTTTTTTCCAGGTCTCTAATTCTTTCCGGTACAGCTGCTCAGAAAAACGGTATATATCAATATCTTTGTCAATAGCATCATGATAAGTCGCCATGATCTGACGGGATACTTCTTCTTCAACTTCCTTTTTGATCTGCTTGACCGTAATATTACCTTTGATACTGCTTATATTTGCCTGCAGCTCGATCTCTGCATTAAAATTTACTTCATGAGTAACGTTGGGTTCGATTTTTACTTTCACATTTTCAATGATTACTGTCATTTCATTGCCTTCCCCGGTTTTGAATGTAACTTCTCCTCTTTTTGTTTCATTCGTCATCCACTGGATACCGAGCGCCTTCTCACCCGATATGTACCCTTTGAATCCATCTCTCGTGATGACCCCGACACCTGATAATTCGGGAGCCTGTATAGACTCTTTCATCGATTTCCAGTTTTCTTCAATAGTAATGAGAGGGATGGTTGCTTCATAGCCGGGTTCATCTAATCCGATTATTAGCTTGCGCAAGTTGACGGGAGGAATGAAGGATTCCTGTTCATAGGAATTTTCCGGATCCCCCAGCTTAGACAGAGTAATCGCTCTGTTGATGACCGGCCGTATCAGCAGAATGTCTTCAACAGAATCCTGCGTAGTATAAATCCAAATTTGATAACGGGTTTCACGATAACGGATAAAGCTGTCAATAATTGGTGAAACCTTTACATTCTTCATGACTTCTTCTGAAACAACCAGATACGAAAAATGTCCCCAAAACAATTTTTGATCCATAGAATGGTACAGCTGATTAATCGCATCATCTAATGTGTCTCCGGATGCATATCCAACCTCTGCCTGAGGATGATCTGTGGTCGGCTGATCATTTTTTGCAGTATTGGCGAAGTCGATCACTTGCGTATATACTTCATATTTCCCGTCCTTAAAATCAACGCCCATTCCATTGACATAAAGCATACGCTCCGGTTCATTCATATCCCAGCAACCGGACAGCAGGACAGCAGAGCCGATGAGTAAAAAGAAGGCGACTCTGTTCATTTCTTCACTCCTTTATTACGCTTCTTATCTTTGGGATCCAGAAAATTTGGACGCTCTTTGTATTGAGGCGGTGATAAACGAAAAATGGTTTTCTGAATGTTCTTCCAGCTTAAATCAGCCGCTATATTCATATATGGAACACCGAATGTCCGGATACTCGACAAATACAGCAAGGTAAAGTACATTGACAAATAAAATCCAAACAGACCAAAGAAAGCAGTCAACAGTATGAAACTAAAACGCAGCAGACTGACAGCTGTCACGAGAGATTGATTAACGAGTGTGTACGTGGCGATTGTAGAAGTGGCAATAATGACAATCATCGCAGGACTCGTCAACCCTGCCCGGATGGCTGCATCGCCGATAATGATTCCCCCTACAACCCCGATTGTGTTGCCGATTGCAGAAGGCAGACGCAGCCCGGCTTCACGGAAGAGTTCAAACATGCCGAGCATAAGCAGCATTTCAAAGGCAGAGGGAAAAGGCAGCCCTAAGTTCGCCTGGACAATCGTAGCGAGCAGCTGGAGCGGTAATTGGTTTTGATGATAAGTAGTTAAGGCGAGCCAAAAGGCAGGCAGTAATAATCCGATTAAAATACTTGCCACACGCAGAATACGCTGAAAAGAACTGTAGAAAATCGGATATTCATTATCCTCTGATGTTTTTAGCAGTAAGAACATATTGACAGGAGTGATGACGGCATAAGAGCTGCCGTCCACTAAGACTATAAAACGACCGCGTGCCAGTGCCTGAATTGCATTATCGGGACGTCCGGTGTAATCGGTCCTGGGAAAAAGCTTTGCGCTTTTATTGATATTTTCCATTAATAAATCGCCGCTGAATACGATATCCGTGTCTACTTGATTCAACTGGCTGCGTATCTGTGTCAGCGTATCCTCGCTTGCAATGTCATCAAAATACAATAAGGCCACAGCTGTTTTGGAACGTTCGCCCAGTTCAAACTTCTCCACACACAGTGAGTTCGTGGGCAGGCGCTTTCTCAGCAGTGCGATATTAACGGAAATATCTTCAATAAAGTTGTCGCGCGGACCTTTCACAGGTACTT
The DNA here is from genome assembly GCF_023707945.1 of Sporosarcina sp. NCCP-2331. Taxonomy (NCBI): domain Bacteria; kingdom Bacillati; phylum Bacillota; class Bacilli; order Caryophanales; family Caryophanaceae; genus Sporosarcina; species Sporosarcina sp. NCCP-2331. The sequence continues at coordinate 67,190 of NZ_BRCD01000020.1, read as the reverse complement.
CTACGCGTGTCTCTTCAGGATTCCTGTTCGGTTTTTTCGCGATATTGCCTGAGATCAGTAAATCTTCTTCTATAAAATACAGCAGCACATGGCCTGTATAGACTAGAGAAATGATTTCCTCTTTTGTCTCAGGAGTTTTTACGCCGGGTATGTGCAAATGGGACGGAATGGCCTGTTCAATCTCCAACAGTTCCGCCTGGCTGCACAGCAGCTGGACACGAGGAACGATGACTTCATTTAAAAGCTGCGTGTCAATCATCGCGTCGCATGTGATGAATTCTACAGAGTGCGAGGAGAAATGATAGCGCTGGAAATGGACGTCGGCAGATTTTTGGAACAATTGTTTTAATGTCTCTTCATTGATTTTTTCATTAGGCAGCATAGCTTCTCACCTTTTTTGTAACGATATAGTCAGTTGCCTGTTTTAGATGTTTTTCTTGATAGAAAAGCGGCTATTGTCATAATGCCAGTGAGCAGTAGTAAAAAGAAAAGTGTTACGATTAATAGATAATCTCCCTTTAATTTCAAAAATGTATGTTCACTCATTAAAAAAAGCGACAGACTCGTGAAGAACAGTGCCGGTCCTGCTATATTCCAAATCTTCTTTTTATCGCCGGTCCATTTCAATAAGTCTGCAGCAATATAGAGCAGAAAACCGACTCGGATAAAAGCGCCTGTTAGCCATTGGTAGATAGATAAAAAATCCAAGTGTTCAAAGAAACGCCCGATGGCTACGAGCCCCCATTCTTCGTAAGCGGGATATCGCTGTTTCATGGCTTCCACAGGACCAAACTCTGTTATAGCCCCTACAAGCGGCCCGGTGGTCAGTCCGACTAAAATGAATAGCATAAAAGCAAAGTGGTACCACCGAAAACGATCTTTGACGCGGTGCTGAAGAAATAATAGCAGCACCAGCTCGATAAAACCGGACGCCGGATACATCATGGATATCAATACGGGCCGGAAACCATGCTCCAAAAAGGGTCTCAGTAACTCATAATCCTTCACTTGTATATTCGTAAAGGCTACAAAAAAACCTAAAATAACCACCCAGAACAGCACAAATGCATTCACGATCACAATGGTTTGAAGATCTGTATTGACCAGCAGGATGCACAGTATGCAGTAGATCAGCAGCATGGCAACCAAAGGAGTGTTGGGCAGAAAGGAAGCCGCAATCCACTGTAAAACTTCAGCCATTGTAAAAGCGGCCATCACTAGTAAGTAGACCGCGGTTATATATCGGAAACTGGCAGCGGGCACGGTGCCGATGGCTGATATCAGCCAGTCTCCTATATGTTCGCGGTTACTGCCCTTCTGAATGTATAGAAAGAAAAAAAATAACGGAAAAATAACAGCCGCCGCTAACAGCACAGACATCCAGCTGTCCCGCCCGGCATCCTGTAAAAGAGACGGAATAATGGTCACATGATTCTTCAATCCAATTACCGTCATCGAGAGAAAGATGACGTGAAGGACGCTGATTGATCCAGTTTGGTTCAAATAAATCCCTTCTCGCATGTAGTGATACAGTTCAGCTTTGCCGAAAAATCAGTATTTTATAATCTGCGATCATAAAAAAAGGACAGCAGATTTGCTGTCCCGGCTGACGTTACTTCAATTGGCTGCCTGTCAATGTAATATTCAGCTCTTGTTTTATACCGCCGCGGTAGATGGTTACGTTCGCTTTGCTGCCGATTTCAAGTTTTGAATAAAGATATTTTCGCAGATCAAGTGAACTTTCTATCGTGTCGCCATTGATGCCAGTCAGTACATCTTGTTCTTGCAATCCGGCTTTTTCAGCGGCAGAACCAGGTTCGACGGCTGTCACCATCACACCACCTTTTACAGATTCTGGCAAGTCTTTAACATACATATAGGGGATATTTGCCAAGTCGGCAAGGCCTATGCCAAGATATGGCCGCTCAATTTCCCCATGTTCTGTCAGCTGTTCCACCAGAGTTTTGACTTCATTGCTTGGAATAGCGAAACCAATGCCTTCTACTCCGCTTTGCGCCACTTTCAAGCTGTTGATGCCGATTACTTCACCTTGCGTGTTGAATAAAGCGCCGCCGCTGTTTCCGCTGTTGATGGCGGCATCTGTTTGAATGACTTCTGTCTGCCATGTTCCGGCGGAAGTATTAACGTCTAAAGTGCGTGAAGCTGAGCTGACGATGCCTTTCGTTACCGTTCCGGAGAAATCCAGACCAAGCGGATTGCCTATCGCGATGACTGAGTCGCCGGCGCGGACCTTGTCAGAATCTCCTAAGGTTACCGCATCAGAGGCATATTTTTTATCAATCTGCAGAACAGCAATATCAGTTAACGCATCGGTTCCGAGTAGTTCAGCTTTTGCTTTTGTGCCTGAGCTCAGAGTGACTTCGATTTTTTGTGCATTTTCGATGACGTGATTATTAGTGACGATATACGCATGATCTCCGTCTATTTTATAAATAACGCCAGAACCGGTTCCCACCGGTTGTTCACTGGAGGCTCCTGCAAAACGGTTGCCTGCAGATTGATAATTTACTACACCGACAATAGCCTTCGAAGACTGCTCGACCATATCCGCCAATGAATCTGCTGAAGTCGCGGATAATGATTCGACGCCGTAGGAGGGAGCTGCCGCACTTGCGGTTTCTATCTTGGTCTCCGGCTTAGAAGTGAGCAGATCTGTGTTGACCACGACACCCAGAGTGAGCATAGACCCTACAACACCTGATCCTACAATGGATAGCACTCGTTTAACTGTATTGTTTCCCATATTGAAAACCCCTGTCATTTGTATTTCTTTCATCGTACAGCGAAGTTATGAACAAATTATTAAGGAATCATTACCAATCTATGAATAAGTGAAATTTATTACGACTAATAAAATTACAGGTTTGCATCATAGTTCTAAACAATTTGTCTTGTACGTGTTATGGAGGTTTGAAGTTGGTATAAGTTTGAAGTTTTAATGAGTTTCGGCGCTGGGGATTGCCATTCGCTGTGCGATTGCCGACGAAGATTGCAGCTGCCTGTCAAAGAAGCTTAGCGGATGATCATAATACCCGCCCAAGCGCTCATAACCCGGCCCCAGCCGCTCATATACACCGGTCGCGTGATCATTCGGCTCGGCCGCATGATCATACCTGATCCTGCTGTGATCATTGAACCGTACCCTGCGCTCATAGTCGCTCCGCAATTGCACCTTTGCTAGTGTGGGAGTGCAGGACATGTGGCTTTTCGGTATGTGTCATGCACCTGTTTTGGTGAAGAGCCGAAATAACCTATAGTATTTAGTTGAAAGAGTTGTAATTTCCAGGTAGAATAAAAGATAGTTATTGTAAGCGCATACATTTTGCATAAGTTTTTCCTGTTGTTCGTATAGTGGCTTTATGTGCAAAAAGTCTGCACTGGCATACAAGCAAAATAAGAGAGAATAGGGAGTGTGACGCAGTATGGTACAAGCTTCAGAAAACAAGGTTTATGTAAATCCGAATACAGAAGGTTCTATTGTTCAATTTAAAGAACGCTATGATAACTTTATCGGCGGTAAATGGACAGCACCGGCAAAGGGACAGTATTTTGATAACTCGACTCCTGTAACAGGCAAAGTATTCACACAGGTGGCAAGATCTACAGCAGAAGACATTGAACTGGCACTTGACGCAGCCCATGCGGCGAAGGAAGCCTGGGGAAAAACATCCGTCACTGAACGCTCAAATATTTTATTGAAAATTGCAGACCGCATCGAAGAGAATCTCGAGATGCTGGCGGTTGCAGAAACTTGGGATAATGGTAAAGCGGTCCGTGAGACATTAAATGCTGACCTGCCTCTGGCGGTGGATCACTTCCGTTATTTCGCATCTGCTATCCGTGCACAGGAAGGTGGTATCAGCCAGATCGACAACAATACGGTTGCGTATCACTTCCACGAGCCGCTTGGAGTAGTAGGGCAGATCATACCTTGGAATTTCCCCATTCTGATGGCTGTCTGGAAGCTTGCTCCGGCACTCGCGGCTGGTAACTGTGTCGTCTTGAAGCCGGCTGAGCAGACACCTGCATCCATTTTAGTATTGGTGGAGCTGATTGAAGACTTGCTGCCAGCAGGTGTGTTAAACGTAGTAAATGGTTTCGGATTGGAAGCAGGAAAGCCATTGGCATCCAACCCGCGCATCAGCAAAATTGCTTTTACAGGCGAAACGACAACAGGCCGTCTCATTATGCAGTATGCTTCCCAGAACTTGATTCCGGTCACGCTGGAGCTCGGCGGGAAATCACCGAACATTTTCTTCGAGGATATTATGGATGCAGACGATGCGTTCTTCGATAAAGCAATTGAAGGGTTCGTTATGTTTGCCTTGAATCAAGGAGAAGTATGTACATGTCCATCCCGTGCGCTCATCCAAGAATCGATTTATGAAAAATTCATGGAACGCGCTTTGGAACGTGTAAAAGCAATTAAAACAGGTAATCCGCTGGACCCTGACGTTATGATGGGTGCACAGGCATCTACAGAGCAAATGGAGAAGATTCTTTCCTACTTGGATATCGGAAAGCAAGAGGGTGCAGAATGCCTGACCGGCGGAGAGAAGAATGAGTTGGAAGGCGAGTTGGAGGATGGCTATTATATTAAGCCGACAGTATTTAAAGGTGATAATAAGATGCGCATCTTCCAAGAAGAGATCTTTGGTCCGGTTGTAGCAGTTACGACGTTCAAAGATAAAGAAGAGGCACTTGAAATTGCCAATGATACGCTGTATGGCTTAGGTTCGGGCGTTTGGACGCGTGATATGAATACTGCTTATCGTTTCGGGCGCGGCATCCAGGCGGGCCGTGTATGGACGAACTGTTACCATGCATATCCGGCACACGCTGCTTTCGGCGGCTACAAAGCTTCGGGCATCGGCCGTGAAAACCATTTACAGATGCTGGCGCATTACCAGCAGACGAAAAACATGCTGGTAAGTTACGATGAAAATAAGCAAGGTTTCTTTTGATCAAATCTTTGTATGAGATTTGAAGTGAATGGAGGAATTGCCATGCCAGACCGTGTAACTGCAACAGATGAAGCATTGGCTCTCATTGAACTGCTGAAAGAGAAGCATGGTCCATTGATGTTCCATCAGTCAGGCGGATGCTGCGACGGTTCTTCTCCTATGTGCTATGAAGACGGTGATCTGATCGTCGGTGATCAGGATGTGCTGTTGGGCCATATCGGCGGAGTGCCGTTCTATATGATGAAAAGCCAATATGAATATTGGAAACATACGCAGTTAATCATTGATGTAGTGGACGGACGCGGCGGAATGTTTTCACTCGAAGGAGTAGAAGGAAAACGTTTCCTGACCCGTTCCCGCGCATTTACTGATGAAGAATGTAAGCAGCTGATTTCATGAAGAAAGCCTTCCGGCGACGGAAGGCTTTTCTCATGCAATAAAACGTTTGCGTTCTTCTGGAGTTGGAAGCATACAGGATAATTCTTTTTTACCGAACCACTTGTAGCGGTTGACTGCAACATAATCATATACACGGTCACGGATGGCCGGCGGCACCACGATGAAAAGAAAGGCGAGGTGCCATAAACCGTCGAGTTTCTTCGCAATACGCAAGGCAGCACCTGATTTCGTATGGGCTTTGCCATTTTCAATTAGGACCAGACTGTCTACATCATCTGGAATATGATATTTCTCGCGCAGCTCTTTACCGACATCATCCTGCAGGGAAGCAAATGAAAAATGCTGATAAGGATCTCGCTTTATAATAAACTGGACGCTTGCATCACAAAAGTTACATTCACCGTCAAATAATACAATCCGATTTCGTTTCATACAAAATCTCTCCTTCAAAAATTCGTTATAGCATACTATACCCATTCCTTGCTGTCCCTACGCATACGAGAGAATCTCTATATTTCTTTTATATCATAGAAACAAATAATGAGATAAAGGCACTTCACCAAAACATGTGCTTGACAGTCTATTTCACGAATTTGACTGTAATCACTCAGTATAGGATGGTAAGTGAGTAGGAGACCGTTCCCCTGCGTTCCAGGCGGAAGCGTTCTGGAGGGCCCGCGGTGAGCCGACTTGGTCGCAAGCTCCCGCAAGTCGTCTCACCTGTCGGGCTGATCCTCCCAGCGCCGAAGCGGGTTTAAACTGCAGCATGATTTTTTAACACATACATGGCAAGTTGTCAAGAACTGATTTCGGGGCAGACCCGAGAAAAAAGCAGGTTATTTTTCACTTAACCATGTCGCTAGCCCGTAATAATTCTGAAGACCCGCATGTAATAGGGTATAGGAGGTGAAATGATGATGAATCAAGGAATGCCTGGAATGCAGGGGATGCAAGGAATGCAAGGAATGCCTGGACAACAACCTGGTTTCCCTATGCAGCCGATTGTCTGTCCAACGCAATACCGCTATAATGACTGCTTTACTCAGCAGGAATTTCCTGTTATCCATCCGATCGTCAACGTCAATCGCCACCATGTAGTAGGTGTGCCTCAACATTACTATACAGAGTCGACTCAAGACGTCATGGGTAATACATTAATGCCTGGAATGGGTCCTGCTTCACAAGGCCCTGGAGGGATGGGCGGTGGATGCGGACATGGGCACGGATGCGGATGCGGACACGGACATGGACACGGACGCCGCAGAAGATGTGGCCGCTAATCATTTCCCGAAATAGTAAAAACCGCTGTCTCCCCTAATGGAGACGGCGGTTTTTGTCCGTTCTACTATTATTCCACATTGAAATATCTTGCGTCCGGATGTGCAAAGACGATTGCGGAAACAGATGCTTCAGGTTCCATCATAAATTCTTCAGTCAGGATAACACCATGATCTTCAGGCTTGATCAGGCCGAATAATTTCGCTTGATCTTCCAGATTAGGACAGGCAGGATAACCGAATGAGAATCGCTGTCCCTGGTACTTGGCAGCAAAACGTTCACGCATTGTGAAGTCTGTCGGATCCGGGAAACCCCATTGGTCACGGATTTCCTGGTGAATTCTTTCAGCAAATCCTTCTGCCAGTTCCAGAGCGGTTGCTTGGAATGCGTGGCTCTCCAAGAACTTGCCTTGTTCTTTCAGCTGGTTCGCATAATCACGTACGCCTTTACCGGCCGTAACTTGCATGAATGCTACATAATCCATTTCGCCGCTGTCGACTGTTTTCAAATAGTCGGCTAAGCACAGGAAGGGTTCTTTATCTTGGCGGGGGAATGTGAACCGCTCGATTTCTGTTTTGGAATCTTCAGGATCATAGATGATGACATCGTCTCCGTCTGCCTGGGCAGGGAAGAACTGGTAGATCCCGGAAGCTCTCATTTTATCGGACTTCAAGAAGTCAGTCACCATTTCATGCAGCTGTACTGCGCGCTCTTCCTTATTTTCCAGCATTTTATCGACATTGCCGCGCAGGCCGAGATGATGGCCGATCAGTGTGCGCATATTCACGTATGGGTGCAAGTGTGCCACTGAGTAATCTTTTACTACACGTCTGCGCAGATCCGTCGGTACGAACACAGGAGCATCTGTGCGGACGGTTTTAACAGGACGCACCGCTACAGCAACGGCTGCATCTGCTGTACGGCTCGCTTTCTTCGCATCATTGATTTCACGTTTTTCAAGACTTTCCTGAAGTTCGTCCAAGAGAGCATCTTTCCCGTCGCTCTGCAGACGGTTAGCCAAATCCAGACCCTGCATCGCGTCTTTCGCAAAAATAACAGGTCCATCATATTCAGGTGCAATCTTTGTTTCAGTAAAACGTCTTGTCAGTGCCGCACCGCCGACCATAACAGGTGTATCGATTCCGGCAGCCTTGAAATCTTGAGCTGTTAAGACCATTTGCTGTGCAGATTTTACGAGCAATCCGGAAAGGCCGATGATATCGGGTTTTTCCTTACGTATCACATCGATCAGTGTAGCAGGCGTGACTTTGATTCCAATATCGATGACTTTAAAGCCATTGTTGCCTAAAATGATCTCAACCAGGTTTTTCCCGATATCGTGCACGTCACCTTTAACAGTAGCAAGAATGATTTTTCCTTTTCCGCTGTCGTCCTCTTTCTTTTCCATGAACTGTTCCAGATAGGAAACAGACGCTTTCATCACTTCCGCGCTTTGCAGAACTTCTGCAACGATCAGCTGATTATCATTGAATAAACGCCCGACTTCAGACATTCCTGTCATCAAAGGTCCGTTAATGATATCAAGAGGAGAGTCATAGGTTTTCAATGCAGTCTCCAAGTCAGGAATCAAGCCTTCTTTTGTTCCTTCTACTACATAGTAAGCAAGGCGTTCGGGAACAGTTTTTGGAATATCATCTTCCGTTTTCTCTTTCTTCTTATCCCGGTAGAAGTCGGCAAAATCGGCCAGCGTTTCATCGGTCGTCGTAAATAGTAAATCATTTGCAAGTTTAATTTCCGCTTCAGGAATAGAGGCGAAACGTTCGAGTTTTTCTGTATTGACAATTGCGTAATCAAGACCCGCTTGCGTACAGTGATATAAATACACTGCATTCAGAACTTCCCGTCCGACCGGCGGCAATCCGAATGAAACATTACTGACTCCTAAAGTAGTAAGAGTCCGGGGCAGCTTCTCCTTGATTAAACGAATCCCTTCAATCGTCTCGACCGCTGAACCGATGTACTGTGCATCGCCTGTTCCGACAGGGAAAACGAGCGGGTCAAAAATAATATCTTCAGGCGGGATCTGCCATTTATTCACAAGCAATTCATAAGAACGCTCAGCAATTTCCAGCTTTCGCTCTCTTGTCACAGCCATTCCAATCTCATCAATCGTACCGACAACTACTGCGGCACCGTACTTTTTCACAAGGGGTAACACTGCGTCAAACCGTTCTTCCCCGTCTTCCAGGTTTATCGAGTTGATGATCGCTTTACCCTGAGAGTACTTCAAAGCTTCCGCAATGACGTTCTCATCTGTCGAATCAATCACCAGTGGAACCTTTACTTTTTTAACTACTTCTTTCATGAAACAAGTCATATCGTACAGCTCGTCACGATCAGGATTGGCAAGACAGATATCCAGTACATGCGCACCGCGTTTTACTTGTGCACGGGCGATTTCAGAGGCTTCTTCAAACTTTTCATCCACAATCAGCTGCTTAAATTTACGGGAACCGATGACATTCGTCCGCTCACCGATCAGCAAAGGACGCAGCGTGTCATCATAAAGCAGCGGCTCGATGCCTGATACTGCATGACCGTGCGCTTCTTCCGGCATCTTACGCGGTGCTTTGTCTTTGACTGCGTCACGGATTGCGCGGATATGTTCAGGTGTCGTACCGCAGCATCCGCCGACCATATTCAGCCAGCCTTTGTCTGCGAAACCTTCCAGTTTCTTTGAAAGCGACTCTGGTGATTCGTGGTAATGTCCTTCTTCATCAGGCAATCCGGCGTTCGGATAGCACGTGACGTAGCTTGTCGCCAAGTCTGATAATGAACGCAGATGATCCGTCATAAACTCAGGACCCGTCGCACAGTTCAAGCCGACAGACAAAGGCTGAACGTGTTCGATCGAAATGTAGAATGCTTCAATGCTCTGCCCCGCAAGTGTTGTGCCCATTGGCTCTATCGTTCCCGAAATCATAATCGGCACTTCGCGTCCCAGTTCTTCAAACGCTTTTTTAATCCCGATGGTGCCGGCTTTGACGTTCAGCATATCCTGACTCGTCTCCATTAGGATCAAATCGCATCCTGCCTCAACAAGTGCCTGCGCCTGTACATAGAAATCATTCGAGAGCTCATCAAATGTAATGCCTCCGGTAACGGAAAGTGTCTTCGTAGTAGGACCGATTGCGCCCGCAACGAAACGAGGCCATTCAGGCGTTGAGTATTTAGCTGCGCTTTTCTTCGCTAATTCGACTGCTTTTGAATTGATCTCATATGCGCGGTGACCGAGAGAGAACTCATTCAGTACAAGGGGAGTGCCGCCGAAAGTGTTGGTGCAAATAATATCAGCACCTGCTTCCAAGTATTCGTCATGAATTTTCTCTAAGATATCCGGCCGTAAAACGTTTAAGTATTCATTACATCCGTCGTATTCTTCTCCGCCAAAATCTTCTGTAGAGAGATCCTCCGCCTGCAGCATGGTCCCCATCGCGCCATCAATAATCAATATTCGTTTGTCTAGTTGTTCTTCAATGGGATGTCTCTGCATGTGTTAATTCCCTCTCCTTCTGCTCATCCAGCTGTTTAATATATTGGTTCAGTTCAAGTGTCATATCATAACGTAGGAACGGTGTGATCAAATAGATTCCATTGAAATACTGCGCTGCCGTGTCAAGCAGTTCTTTAGCAATCTGAATCCCGGTTTCTGTTGCTTTCTGACGGTCATCACCGCAGTCGCGCATACGTTCAAGTACTTCATCAGACAGCTTGATCCCCGGTACTTCGTGGTGTAAAAACTCGGCATTGCGTATATTTGTCAAGGGCATAATCCCGATGAAAATAGGTGTATCTAAATGTTTTGTAGCCTCATAGACATCGATAATTTTTTCCTTCGTATAAACAGGCTGTGTAATGAAGTAATCCGCGCCCATTTCAATCTTCTTTTCTAAACGCTGAACCGCCCGGTCGAGTACGCGGACATTTGGGTTAAACGCAGCGGAAACAGAGAAGTTCGCTTTCTTGCGCAATGGCTTGCCGGAGAATGAAATCCCTTCATTCAGCTGTTTGATCAGCTGCAGCAGTTCCATGCTCGATACATCATAGACGCTTGTGGCGCCGGGGAAGTCCCCAACTTTTGTCGGATCGCCTGTCACGGCCAGAATATCATGGATGCCCAAAGCGTTGAGCCCCATTAAATGAGACTGCAGGCCAATCAAGTTATGGTCGCGGCACGTCAAGTGTACCAGCGGGCGTACATTATGCTGCATCTTGATGATCGAAGCCATTGCCATATTGCTGATTCGCGGTGAAGCAAGTGAGTTGTCTGCCATTGTCACGGCATCTACTCCTGCATCATAGAGCAAGTTTGCTCCTTTAATGTACTCTTCTGTTTCTAAGTGGCGCGGCGTGTCCAGCTCTACGATAACGGTGCGCTCTGTCTTCGCCTTTTCATGGAGCGGCTGATGTTTCACAGGGCCTGCTTCCTGAATCATGATCGGTTTTGCCGGTGCTACCACTTTCTTTTTGATCGGCTCTAAACCGGCTAATCGAGTTTTAGCGGCTTTAATATGTTTTGGCGTCGTACCACAGCATCCGCCAATTAAGCGCACACCCTGATCGCGAAGCAAAACAGCAGCGCGTCCGAAGTATTCCGCTTCTGATTCATATACGATGCGGCCATCTTCTACGTCGAGCAGGCTCGCATTCGGATAAGCAGATAAAAATGCCTTCTCAGGAAGTGTCACATTTTCAAATGCCTGAATCGTATGGTAAGGGCCTAAACGGCAGTTAACGCCGACGACGCTTGCACCGAGTGACTCGAGCTGATGCAATGCTTCATTTAACGACATCCCGTTTTGCAGGACGCCGGGGTCATGCATGGACACTTGGGCAATCAACGGTACATCTGTAATTCCCCGCAGTGTGGAAATAACTGACGACAATTCTTCAAAATCATAGTACGTTTCCAGCAGCAGACCGTCCGGATCTCCGGAAAGCAGCGCGTTTGCCTGTTGAAGAACGACTTGATTGATTTCATCTAAGCTGGCATCACTCTTTCGGATACCGCGCAAACCGCCGATTGTCCCGAGAACAAATTGTCCACCCGGCGCAGCCGCACGTTTGGCAATTTGAATTGCTGCCTTATTGAACTCCGTAACGCGACTTTCTAAACCATAACGAGCCAGTTTCACAGCGTTCGCACTGTACGTATTCGTCTGAATAATATCTGCGCCCGCTTCTATATAATCCTGATGAATTTTCTGTACAATTTCCGGTTTTTCTATATTTAATTCTTCATAACAGTAATCAATCCCGTAGGAATACAGGATAGTACCCATTGCCCCGTCAGCTGTCAGGACATTTGTTTGAAGTTTCTCCAGTAATGACATCGTCAAATCTCCCCTTTGCTTTGTCTAATAAAAAAAAGCCTTCAATTAAAGAAGGCTTTGTAATCAAAATGATTAGTTCCCTCTCATCTTTCCGCATGCTGTGGAGCATAACGCTGGAAGTAGCACCTTGCCGATAGGGCTGGTTGCTGAAGCGTCATAGGGCCAGTCCCTCAGCTTCTCTGGATAAGATATGTTTCTTATTAAATTATTTCGATAATTCTAATCATAATCATAGCGGCTTTGTCGGCATTCGTCAAGTGAACGTTTGGTGAAGTTGGCGGCGCCCGGCCGCATAGAGAAAAGAGTAACACTATGATAAAATTAAATGAATAAAAGGAAAAGGTGAGGTATTATGCAGTTTTTTAAATATTCCGTTCCAATAGCGGCCATTGTTGCCACAATTGCTTGGATCATGCTTGATAATAATTATTCTGAAGTGGCATGGGACACACGCGTATGGATTACATTCGGAGCAGCAGCCATAAGCGGCATTCTCGCTTTCTTTTTGTTCCGGAAAGAAAAAGAAGAGAAGATTGATAAGAAGAAGTAAATTGTGGTTAATTCGTTTGAACAGCTAAAATAAGATAAAAGTCAAGACCGACAGCAATTCGCTGCTGGTCTTTTTTATTGTTAACCTAAATAAAAATCCGGTTGACATAAAATGAGTTAACTATTACTATTTTTATAGTAACCAAAAAGTTAAGGGGTGTAAGGATGACAACAATTACAGAAGGACGTACGAAAAATCAGCTGGGGGCGCTGGCAGTTGTATACAGCGGAATGTTCGCGGCACTTATGATGATAGGAGCCAATATTACATCCATTCTGCCATTCCTGGTAGTCATGAATGTACCCATCACACTTCAGACGTTCTTTGCGGTCTTGTCTGGATTATTGCTTGGCAGCCGTCTAGGGGCGCTGTCGATGACTGTGTATATGCTGGTCGGTCTTGCGGGAGCACCGGTATTTGCCAGATTCTCAGGAGGGTTCGGTCAGATTTTAAGCCCGACTTTCGGCTTTATCGTTTCATTTATTCTCGTTGCCTATGTTGCGGGAAAGATCGTAGAGCGGAAAAACACGCTGCCGGCTTTTATTACAGCAGCACTCATCGGGACGGCAATTAACTACCTAATCGGAACAAACCTGATGTACGCTGCCTATAAAATGTGGGCTGCGGCACCGGAAGTATTCACCTATAAGATTGCGTGGATTTGGATGGTTCCGCCGCTGCCGAAAGATATTATACTGGCTGTGCTTGCAGGAGTCTTTGCATTTAGAATTTCAAAACACTTGAAAGTGAGGCGGACATTATGACGAATTATCAACTGCTGGCTGATAGAGTCTTGGAGGGGCATGTACTGACGGACGAGGAAGCGCTGTCCATTCTAAATAGTCCCGACAAGGATTTATTGATGCTTCTTCACGCAACGTATTCCATTCGCTCTCATTACTATGGAAACAAAGTGAAGCTCAATATGATTATTAATACAAAGTCAGGGCTTTGTCCCGAAAACTGCGGCTATTGTGCGCAGTCGATCATATCAAAAGCGCCTGTTGAAAAGTATGCCATGATGAAATCGGAAGAAATTCTGGAAGGGGCAGAGCGCGCTGCTGCTAATAAAGCGGGTACCTACTGCATCGTGGCGAGTGGACGCGGACCCCGTGACAGTGAGCTTGAAATCGTGATTGATTCGGTGAAGAAAATCAAAGAAAAGCATGAAGGAATGACGGTCTGTGCATGTCTCGGCATCTTGAAGCCGGAGCAGGCAGTACGTTTGAAAGAGGCAGGCGTGGATCGTTATAACCACAACTTAAACACGTCTGCCGAGCATCATGAAAGCATTACGACATCGCATACGTATGATGACCGTGTAAACACAGTAGGCCATGCGAAAGAAGCAGGTATATCCCCTTGTTCCGGCGTCATTGTCGGGATGCGTGAGACGAAAGAAGATGTCATTTCGATGGCGCACAGCCTGCGGGTTCTAGATGCAGATTCTATTCCGGTGAACTTTCTGCATGCGGTGGACGGGACGCCGCTTGAAGGCACATCTGAATTGGACCCGCGCTATTGTCTGAAAGTGCTCAGCCTGTTCCGCTATATTAATCCGACGAAAGAAATTCGGATTTCAGGCGGACGTGAAGTGAATCTGCGCAGTCTGCAGCCCCTTGGTTTATATGCAGCCAACTCCATTTTCATTGGCGACTATCTGACAACTGCGGGGCAAGAGAATGACAAAGACCGCCAGATGCTTGAAGACATGGGCTTTGAAGTCGATCTGGAACCGCTGAAAAAAGAAAAAGTATCTATATAAGTGGCTCTTCACCAAAACATGTGCTTGACAACCCGTCACGTGCATGTTGGCAGTGTGTGGATTTACTATGTGCGGATTTCGTTTCTCGACTTTGTAGGGATTTTAATTGAAGTGTGAGTTTGCAGTTTAAACCCGCTTCGGCGCTGGGGGATTGCCTTACGCTATGAGCCTACTGGCGAAGAACGTGCCAGCAGTCTCACAGCAACGGCCGACCCCGCAGTTGCGCCAGCGCTGGTGTGGGAGAAAGTACAATGTACTGATTTTTTTGCAGAGTATGAATTAGCTTGTCTTGTTCTGTATCTCGAGTTTGGAAATGCATCGATCACAAGAATCTAAGCCTTTGCAGGATGATAAGTATTGCATGAAAAACCTTACCCATTGTAATAGCCCCAAATCGTGTGCTCATACTGCCTGCTCACACAAAAAGTCTTGAAACACCAGCCAGTGTACCGAAGTGGAAGGCGGCGACTCTGGGAGGATCAGCCCGACAGGTGAGCCAACTTGCGGGAGCGCAGCGAGAGCCGTCACGAAGAACGGCTTTTGCGAGTAAAAGCGAAGCGTTAGGAGCACATCTTTGCACTTCAAGTTGGCTCACCGCGGGCCCTCCAGAACGCGTCCGCCTAGAACGGAAATCAACGGTACTAGGTAACTTATAGAATGCTTATTTATTAACACAACTTATATATAAACGAATGAAAACCGTGCAGATCTTACTGTGCGGTTTTTTATGTCGAAGAAAAGGTAGTAAATTCATGAATAATCGGACGCAGAGAGTGAAAGCCTAGCGCTAGCAGGATTGGCAAAAACTGCCGTCCGTACAAAACATATCAATTGCATCCGACCCGTTTTCTGCGATACAATCAAGTCAAAGATAGTCAAAGTCAACTAGACGAACGAGCAGAAACGAGGTGACGAGATGCGGAATATTTCTGACATTATAGAAGGATATTTGAAGGCGATCATCGAAGAGGAAGGTAGTGCTTCTGTTGAAATCAAACGGAATGAAGTGGCTGAGAAATTCCAATGTGTTCCTTCACAGATCAATTATGTAATCAAAACCCGTTTTACAGTCGAAAGAGGCTATGCAGTGGAATCGAAACGGGGCGGCGGCGGTTATATCCGGATCTATCGGGTGAAGACGAACTCCCGTAAAGATTTACTCGAACAAGCAGTGGAAAGTCTGGAAGATGAAGCGTCCTCCACAATGGCGGAAGACGTAATTTATCGATTAATTGAAGAAGAAGTGATTAACGAGCGCGAAGCGAAGCTCATGCTGGCAGCTGTCGGCCGCAATACATTGCGCTATATGCTTCCTGAGCGCGATGCATTGCGTTCGCGTATCCTTCGTGCCATGTTAGTGACGTTAATTTATGAAGAAGTGGATTGAGGTGGATATACATGCTATGTGAAAACTGTAAAGAGCGGCCGGCTACCGTAGTTTTCAAACAGGAAACGATGAACGGTGTGACCGAACGGCATCTATGCGATAAATGCGCGTTTTATTCTCAGACATTTTCATTCAGTCCGGATCAGGAACCTTTATCCATCCAGCAGTTTTTAGCTCATTGGCTGGGCGGTTCGGACTTGCTGCAGGAACAAAAATCAAATGAAACGATGCCGGAGGGTCCGAAATGTCCAAATTGCGGACTCACATTCCACAGCTTTCTGGACATCGGTAAATTTGGCTGTGCGACATGCTACGACGCATTTCGTGAACAGCTGCCGAGAGTATTTGCTAAACTGCACAACGGCAATGCGAGCCATGGCGGAAAAATCCCTGTTTCCTTCAATGAACGTTTTGCCTTAAAAAAACAGCTGGAAGACATTCGTTCGAAAATGAAGGATGCAGTCGAAGCAGAACGGTTTGAAGAAGCTGCCGAGCTGAGAGATGAAGCCAATCAGGTGAAACAGCAACTGGCTGACGGGGGTGACGATCAGCATGTCATTTGAAAAATTTATTAATCAAGAGCTGACCGGCTGGATGGTGGCGAAAGGTGAGCATTCGGATATTGTGCTCTCTACGCGAATCCGTTTAGCGCGCAATTTACAAAGTCAGCTGTTTCCGATCTGTGCATCCGCAGAAGATGCGAAACAGGTCAATGAAGCTGTCGACCAGGCGGTGTCTTCAATGGAAGAACTGCATTTTGCTGGCACAAGCATGTCTGATCTGACATTGCTGGAACGGCAAATACTTGTAGAAAAACATTTGGTGAGCCCGCAACTGATTAATCCCGAAAAATACGGTTCTGTTCTGCTTTCTGAAGATGAAACGATCAGTATCATGGTGAATGAAGAAGACCATATTCGCATTCAATGTATTTATCCCGGATTTCAAATCGAAAAGGCTTATGAACAGGCGGATAAAGTAGACAGTGAAATCGAAAATAATCTGGACTACGCATTTGATGAGACATTCGGCTATCTGACGAGCTGTCCATCCAATACAGGTACGGGCATGCGTGCCTCTGTCATGATGCATCTGCCGGCTCTGACAATCACTAAACAGATTGAGCGGATTGTCCCGGCTATCTCCAGGCTCGGCATGGTAGTGCGCGGGAGTTATGGCGAAGGCAGTGAAGCGCTCGGTAATATTTATCAGATTTCCAATCAAACGACACTCGGTAAATCAGAAGAGGAAGTGCTGAAGGATCTCGAGAATATTTCAAAACGTTTAATTGGTCACGAAAAGAAATCACGTGAGCTGCTGCTGGCGAAATCACAAGTTCACTTGGAGAATCGCCTGTATCGTTCGCTCGGCACAATCACACATGCCAGGATCCTGCCGACAGCAGAAGCGGCGAGATGTTTGTCTGACGTCCGTTTGGGTATTGATTTAGATATCATTAAAAATATCGATATGACGATTTTGAATGAGTTGATGATATTTATGCAGCCGGGTTTCCTTCAGCAGTACGCGGGCACAGAGCTGACATCTGACGAACGTGATGTTTTCCGTGCTCAATTATTCCGTGACCGACTGAGTATTGAAAGGTCACAAACTGCTGAGTCGGACACCAATGAAACGTAAGCAAAACTTTTGCAAGAACACAGATAACGATTTACAATTAATCAAATATAGTCAAAGTCAATGCATGAAATACGGTTTTTTAGGAAATGTATTGAATAGGTATAGTAGTAGGCAGTAAAGCAAGGATGCTATATGTGGCATAATATACAATATCTTTTACTTATGAAGGAAAGAGGGGAATGAATATGATGTTTAATCGATTTACACAACGTGCGCAAAAAGTTTTGCAATTGGCTCAGGAAGAGGCTATCCGTTTAAAACATGAATCTATCGGGACAGAGCATATTTTACTTGGTTTAATCCGAGAAGGCGGCGGCATCGCTGCGAAGGCACTGGAAGCGATTAATGTAAATGCGGATACGATTGAAAGAGAAGTGGAAGTGCTCGTAGGCGTAGGCTCAAAAGATGTGGGGCCCATCGTTCATTATACACCGCGTGCGAAACGCGTCATTGAACTGTCAGTCGATGAGTCACGTAAATTAGGTCATTCCTACATCGGTACAGAACACATTTTATTGGCCCTCATTCGTGAAGGAGAAGGCGTTGCAGCCCGCGTTCTGAACAATGCAGGCGTCAGTCTCAATAAAGCACGTCAGCAAGTGCTCCAATTGCTCGGCAATGATGAAAGTTCAGTTGCGAATAATGCAGGGACTGCTTCAGCGGCAACACCAACGCTTGACGGTCTGGCAAGGGACTTAACAGAAATTGCACGTGAAGGTACGCTGGATCCGGTGATCGGACGAAGCAAAGAAATTACACGTGTGATTGAAGTGCTGGCCCGCCGTACGAAAAACAACCCCGTACTTATCGGTGAACCGGGCGTCGGTAAAACAGCTATCGCAGAAGGATTGGCGCAGCAGGTCGTCAACAATGAAGTGCCGGAAATTCTTCGTGATAAGCGTGTCATGACCTTGGATATGGGGACAGTCGTTGCGGGTACGAAATACCGCGGAGAATTTGAAGACCGCATGAAAAAGGTGATGGAAGAGATTCGCCAGGCAGGAAATATCATTCTGTTCATCGACGAATTGCATACATTGATCGGCGCAGGCGGAGCGGAAGGTGCAATTGATGCATCGAATATTCTAAAACCTTCTCTTGCACGGGGAGAACTTCAGTGTATTGGAGCCACAACCTTAGATGAATACCGTAAATATATTGAAAAAGATGCAGCCCTTGAACGACGCTTCCAGCCGATCCAAGTAGATGAGCCGTCTGTAGAAGAGACTGTCCTGATCATCAGAGGACTTCGCGATCGCTATGAAGCACATCACCGTGTGAAAATTACGGATGAGGCAGTGGAAGCGGCTGCAAAAATGTCAGACCGTTATATTTCTGACCGTTTCTTACCAGATAAAGCGATTGATCTTATCGATGAAGCAGGATCAAAAGTCCGTCTTCGCTCCTATACAACACCTCCAAACCTGAAAGAGCTGGAAGTGAAGCTGGAAGCAATCCGCTCCGAGAAGAATGCGGCGGTTCAAAGCCAAGAGTTTGAAAAAGCAGCATCTTACCGTGATACGGAGCAAAAGATGAAGGAAGAGCTGGAGACGACGAAAGCGGCTTGGAAAGAAAAGCAAGGCCAGACCGAGTCTGAAGTTACAGTCAATGATATTGCGGCAGTTGTCGCTATGTGGACGGGTATCCCGGTCGATAAGATCGCCGAAACCGAGTCAGCCAAACTTCTGAAAATGGAAGAGATTCTGCATGAGCGGGTTATCGGCCAGAACGAAGCGGTCGTGGCGATTTCGAAAGCGATCCGCCGTGCGCGCGCCGGTTTGAAAGACCCGAAACGTCCGATTGGTTCCTTTATCTTCCTCGGTCCAACCGGTGTAGGTAAAACGGAATTGGCCCGTGCGCTCGCTGAAGTGATGTTCGGAGATGAAGATGCGATGATTCGCATCGATATGTCCGAGTATATGGAAAAACATGCGACGTCCCGTTTGGTTGGTTCACCTCCGGGTTATGTAGGTTATGAAGAAGGCGGCCAGCTGACAGAGAAAGTTCGCCGCAAGCCATACTCCGTTGTACTGCTCGATGAAATTGAAAAAGCGCACCCGGATGTTTTTAATATCTTGCTTCAAGTATTGGAAGACGGACGCTTAACCGATTCTAAAGGCCGTACAGTAGACTTCCGCAACACCGTTATGATTATGACATCAAATGTCGGGGCTACGGAGTTGAAGAAAAATCGTTATGTCGGCTTTAATATAAATGGCGGAGAATCTGATTACGCGGATATGAAGGAAAAGATGCTTGCTGAACTGAAGAAAACATTCAGACCTGAATTCCTTAACCGTGTAGATGACATGATTGTTTTCCATTCATTAGAAAAAGATCACTTGCGTCAGATTGTCAGCTTAATGTCTGATGATCTTGCGAAGCGGCTCGCTGAACAGGATATCGAATTAGTCTTGACGGAAGTTGCGAAAGACAAGATCACGGAGGAAGGATATGATCCGGAATACGGAGCCCGTCCATTGCGCCGTGCTTTGCAGAAACATGTCGAGGACCGATTGTCTGAAGAATTACTTGAAGGAAAAGTGCTGACAGGCGAAAAAGTCGTCATTGATGTAGAAGATGATAAATTCATTGTGCGGACTGAAAATAAGACCGAAGTTGTACAAAATTAATGTAAAGAAAAATTGTGATAGCTCGCTCGCTTAGTTTTTTAAAAGCGCAGCGAGCTGTCCTTTTCGTATGGGGAGAGAACATATGGCTAAACGCAAATCGAAATTTATGTGCCGCTCCTGCGGCTATGAATCACCGAAGTGGATGGGCCGCTGTCCGGGCTGCGGTGAATGGAACACGATGGATGAAGAAGTAGAAATCGTACAGAAAGGACCGCGCGCTGCGTTCCAGCATGGGGACAGAGTGAAGCAAAAAGCGCTCCCGATCAGCGCGGTCGAAACAGTGGAAGAACCTCGTGTGAAGACAGAGCTGAATGAACTGAACCGCGTATTAGGCGGAGGGATTGTCCCGGGTTCGCTCATCTTAATTGGCGGAGATCCGGGGATAGGAAAATCTACGCTTTTGCTGCAAGTGTCTTCCTTGCTCGCTAATCAGCAAGAGCGTGTGCTGTATATATCGGGTGAGGAGTCGATCAGGCAGACGAAACTGCGTGCCGAGAGACTGGGTGTTAAATCGGATGAACTGTATATTTACGCTGAAACAGATCTCGGCATGATCCACGAAACAATAGATGATGTAAAACCAAAATTCATCATTGTGGACTCCATCCAGACGGTGCATCATCCCGAAGTAACTTCAGCACCGGGCAGTGTGTCACAGGTCAGGGAGTGTACAGCCGAACTGATGCGTATTGCGAAAACGCAGAACATCGCCATCTTCCTTGTGGGACACGTAACGAAAGATGGACAGATTGCAGGTCCGCGTCTGCTGGAGCATATGGTGGATACCGTTTTGTATTTCGAAGGCGAGCGCCATCACACATACCGGATTTTGCGCAGTGTGAAAAACCGTTTTGGTTCAACCAATGAAATTGCAATTTTTGAAATGCTGCAGTCCGGTTTAAAAGAAGTGCTGAATCCGTCGGAACTATTTTTACGTGAAAGGTCACAGGGTGGGGGCGGTTCAACGGTTGTTGCTTCAATGGAAGGGACGCGGCCGATATTAGTGGAAATTCAGGCACTGATTACACCTTCAAGCTTCAATTATCCAAAACGGATGGCGACCGGAATCGACCAAAACCGTGTGTCGCTGCTAATGGCGGTACTGGAAAAGCGAGCCGGCATGATGCTGCAGACGCAGGACGCGTATATTAAGGTTGCGGGCGGGGTGAAATTAGACGAGCCCGCCATTGATTTGGCAGTCTTGCTGAGCATCGTCTCAAGCTATCGGGATACTGCGGTCGGCATTGGTGATTGTTTTATTGGAGAAGTGGGGTTAACGGGTGAGGTTAGAAGGGTATCGAGAATAGAACAGCGAGTTACGGAGGCTGCGAAACTTGGATTTGACCGCGTGATTATGCCCGCTTCCAATATGGGCGGCTGGGATATTCCGTCGGGTATTCAGGTGGTAGGTGTAGAAACGATATCGGAAGCACTTGGGATGGCATTTAAGTAAAGAAACTTTTATCCGTATAAATTGTCCTAGTAAGAGGAGTGAGGAATTATCAGAAATTCCTCACTTAACCTAAGCGGCTTGCTGCAATTCGTTGTATACTATGTAGAAAGGAAAAGGAGGTGGAAGAAAATGTTGAAAAGAGTAGTCCAATTATCTTTCTTGCTAATCGGAGGAACACTCGGTGTATTATTTTTACCGTACTTATTTGCCATGTTTGCATTCACGTCGCGTCCTATGATAGAAAACGCATATGTAGAAGCGATTTTAGGAGCGGTCATTCTATTTTTATTCAGCTTATTTTTAACCGAGCCGATTGTGAACTTTATTAAATGGATAGAAGAAAGACTATTGAAAGCACCGATTATGGACTTATTGTTCGGAACGGTCGGGCTCATCGTGGGACTGAGTGTGGCATTCTTAGTAAGTTTTGGCCTGAACGCAATGGAAATACCTGTTTTTTCTGCGGTACTTCCTATCTTGCTGTCGATTCTTCTAGGCTATTTGGGTTTCCAGGTCGGCTTTAAAAAGTGGGAGGAGTTCATCAACGCATTCTCCAATCTGCGCAGCACCAATACAAAGAAGAAAGAAGCGGCAGATGCAGCTGATGCTCCTGCGCCGCAGAAGGACGTCTATAAACTGCTTGATACAAGCGTCATCATTGACGGACGCATTGCAGATATCGCGGCGACAGGTTTTTTGCAGGGAATACTGGTTGTGCCTCAGTTCGTACTGACAGAGCTTCAGCATATTGCAGATTCCTCGGATACGCTGAAACGTACAAAAGGAAGACGCGGTCTGGATATTCTGAAACGGCTGCAAAACGACGATGGACCGACAGTCTTGATTACGGATGAAGATTTCAATGACGTGGCGGAAGTAGACTTGAAATTAGTGAAACTGGCAAAGAAAATGGAAGGCCTTGTCGTGACAAACGACTTTAACCTGAATAAAGTTTCGGATCTGCACGGTGTGGCGGTATTGAATATCAATGATCTCGCCAACGCGGTAAAGCCTGTGGTTATTCCGGGAGAAGAAATGCATGTGGTCGTCATTAAAGACGGCAAAGAGCATAATCAGGGGGTCGCGTACCTGGATGACGGCACGATGATTGTCATCGAAGACGGCAGATCGTATATTGGTCAGGCAATAGATGTCGTGGTGACAAGCGTTCTTCAGACATCTGCCGGAAGAATGATTTTTGCAAAACCGAAGGGCCGGTAATCCGGCTGCAGAAAGCAGAGGGAAAATGTGAACTATACCGTAATGATTCCGGCTGCAGGAAGCGGCAAGCGGATGGGAGCCGGACAAAACAAACTCTTTTTGGAGATTGGCGGAAAATCCATTCTCTATCATACAGTCAGCGTTTTTCAGGAAGATCCGCACTGTGAGGAAATCATCATTGCGGTGAAACCCGACGAACAGGCGGCAATTCAAGAGATACTCGAATGCAATGGCAGTGTAAAAGCTATTACCTTTGCAGAAGGCGGCGGCGAACGGCAAGACAGCGTAGCGGCGTGTATAGCAGCTTATAAAGGCAACGGCATTGTGCTCGTCCATGATGCCGCCAGACCTTTCCTTGATTCTTCTGTTATTCGGGAGCTGGTCAGCACAGCGAATGAAACGGGAGCGGCCATCGCGGCTGTCCGGGCGAAAGATACCATTAAACTAGCTGAAAACGGCACGGTGCAGCAAACTTTGAACCGTGAAAATCTCTGGCTTGTACAGACACCGCAGGCATTTCAGTATGACGTGCTGAAAAATGCCTCAGACTCTGCGATTCACGACGGCTTTTTGGGAACGGATGAGTCGATGCTGGTGGAACGGTCCGGTCACGGGGTGAGTGTTGTGGAAGGTTCGTATGATAATGTAAAAATGACAACCCAGGAAGATCTCGCAATCGGCGAAATCCTGCTGGCAAGAAGAAAGTAGGAGGAATCACCTCATGTTTCGAATTGGACAAGGTTTTGATGTACACGCATTCGCGGAAGGCAGACCACTCATTGTCGGAGGCATTACGATCCCGCATACAAGAGGTTTAATCGGCCACTCTGACGCAGATGTTCTGCTGCATACGGTAACGGACGCGGCGCTTGGAGCGATCGGGAAAGTGGATATCGGGACGCATTTCCCTGATACAGACGACGCATTTAAAGATGCAGATTCAGCTTTGCTTCTGGAAAAGGTATGGCAGATGGTCAAAGAAGAAGGCTATCGCCTTGGTAATATTGACTGTACGATCATTGCCCAAAAACCGAAGATGGCT
Source organism: Sporosarcina sp. NCCP-2331 (assembly GCF_023707945.1). Taxonomy (NCBI): domain Bacteria; kingdom Bacillati; phylum Bacillota; class Bacilli; order Caryophanales; family Caryophanaceae; genus Sporosarcina; species Sporosarcina sp. NCCP-2331. Next base: position 43,482 of record NZ_BRCD01000020.1, on the reverse strand, counting down.
CCGTATATCGGTGACATCCGAACGCGCGTAGCGGAATTGCTCGAAGCAGATCTGTCACAGGTCAATGTGAAAGCAACCACTACTGAACGTTTAGGTTTCCCCGGGCGTGAAGAAGGGATCGCTGCAATGGCGACGATCCTGTTAATGAAAAACGATTGACTTTCAAAATAGAGATGACGATGATAAAATAATAAGCAATTAATCCAGAACGGAGAGGTACAATATGACACAAGAAGTGAGAGTGCGTTATGCGCCGAGTCCAACAGGCCAATTACATATCGGCGGTGCAAGGACTGCGTTATTTAATTATTTATATGCCCGCCATTACGACGGCAAATTTATTATTCGAATTGAGGATACAGATACGGAGCGCAATATCGAGAGCGGTGAGCTGTCACAGCTTGAAAATCTGACTTGGCTCGGCATCCATCATGATGAATCGATTGATATCGGTGGAGAATACGGTCCGTACCGCCAAACAGAACGTCTGGATCTTTATAAGAAATATGCAGATGAAATGCTTGAAAAAGGTCATGCCTATAAATGTTTCTGTACGCCTGAAGAGCTTGAAGCAAAACGTGACGCACAAAAAGCTTCCGGTATTGCAGCGCCAATGTATGATGGAACGTGCAGACATCTGACAGCTGAAGAAGTTGCGGAGAAAGAAGCGGCTGGAATGACATACAGCATCCGTATGCGTGTGCCGGAAAATATAACATATACGATTGAAGATTTGGTCCGCGGTGTAGTAACGTTTGAATCTAAAGATATCGGCGACTGGGTAATGGTCAAGACAAACGGTATCCCTACGTATAATTTTGCAGTAGTAGTGGATGATCACCTGATGAAGATTTCCCATGTATTCCGTGGTGAGGAACATTTAACGAATACACCGAAACAGCTGATGATCTTTGATGTATTCGGCTGGGAACATCCTCAGTTCGGCCACATGACGCTGATCGTTAATGAAGACCGTAAGAAGCTCTCAAAACGTGATGAATCGATCATTCAGTTCATTTCGCAATATAAAGAGTTAGGCTATTTGCCAGAAGCGATGTTCAACTTCTTCGCTCTGCTTGGCTGGTCTCCGGGTGGTGAGGAAGAGATCTTCTCACATGATGAATTAGTGAGACTCTTTGATGAAACCCGTCTTTCTAAATCACCATCTATGTTTGATACGAATAAACTGACATGGGTGAACAACCAATACATTAAAAAGCTGTCGCTGGAAGAAGTGATCGATCTAACGCTGCCTCACTTGCAGGCTGCAGGTCTTGTGCCAGAGAAAATGTCGGAACAAGAACAGACATGGGTACATGACTTGATTGCGTTATATCAAGGCCAATTAAGTTTTGGCGCTGAAATCGTCGACTTATCCGCCCAGTTCTTCCAGGACACTGTTGAATATGATGAACAAGCGACTGAAATTTTGTCGGGTGAACAAGTACCTGAAGTCATGGCTTCATTGAAGAATCAATTAGAGGCTTTAGAAGTATTCGATGCGCCGTCTATTAAGGCAGCCATTAAAGCAGTTCAAAAAGAAACGGGTCATAAAGGCAAGAATTTATTCATGCCGGTCCGTGTCGTAGCTACAGGCCAGACATCAGGACCTGAGCTGCCCGACGCAATTGCGCTGATCGGAAAAGAAAAAATCCTTCAGCGTGTCGAAAAATTTGCAAAATAATCAATATTGACATTTCTTCTGTTTTGTGTAAAATGGACATAATATGAAACTTCATAGTAAAGCGTTGAGAAGGAAAGTACATGTTGAATGCTCTGCAGAGAGGGTCACCAAGGCTGCAAGTGACCTGAGTAAATTCAAAATGGAAATGCACCTTTGAGCGATGAGCTGAAATTTGAGTAGGCCATACGTTTTGTCTGCGTTAAAGACTTTAAGCGGGAAGATACAATCTTCCAAGCGGAGTGGAACCACGCAACCAATGCGTCTCTGTCATCAATTGACAGGGGCGTTTTTTATTTGCAAAAGCGGAAAGCGCCGCTTAGCCTCGACAGGCGTTGGAGGTCTTACCAAAAAGGCGTCCTTTGCCTTTCTGGTAAGACCGAAACGACCCGAGAGGCTGGCGCTTGCAGCTGGATGAAACAAAAGCGGAAAGCGCCGCTTAGCCTCGACAGGCGTTGGAGGTCTTACCAAAAAGGTGTCCTTTGCCTTTCTGGTAAGACCGAAACGACCCGAGAGGCTGGCGCTTGCAGCTGGATGAAACAAAAGCGGAAAGCGGCTGTCCAGAGGCGGCAGGCATAAGACGAAGATGCGAAGCGGCGTTCTGTGCCGCACAGCAGCTTTGACTTATGACCCGAGCCTCTAGCCGCTTGCGAAGAAACAAAACGTATAAAGTATAAAACCGCTGACAGCCAGATATATTCAATAAAGAAGAAAAAGGGGGAAGTTCATTGTTCAAACGTATGAAAGAAGATATCCATTGCATTTTCGGGCAGGATCCAGCTGCCCGCAGCACATTTGAAGTAGTGCTGACATATTCGGGTTTGCATGCAATTTGGGCACATCGCATCGCGCATGCTCTCTATAAGAGAAATCTTCGTTTTCTGGCAAGAGTCGTATCTCAGGCAAGCAGGTTTTTTACAGGAATCGAAATTCATCCCGGCGCCGTGATTGGCAGACGTCTTTTTATTGACCACGGGATGGGTATAGTTATCGGCGAGACTTGTGAAATCGGCGATGACGTTACCCTGTATCAAGGAGTTACGCTGGGCGGAACCGGGAAAGAAGGCGGGAAGCGCCATCCGACTTTGGAGAATAATGTACTGGTGGCATCCGGTGCGAAAGTTCTTGGTTCGATCACGATTGGTGAAAACAGCAAGGTAGGTGCAGGTTCGGTTATTTTGAAAGAAGTTCCGCCGAATTCCACTGTAGTGGGAATACCGGGTAAAGTTGTCATTTCCAACGGTGTCAGAATGAAAGAGCGGTTAGACCACAGTCTGCCCGACCCGGTGGCAGATGAGTTTAAGCGGCTGGAGAAAAAAATAGAAGAATTGCAGCTGCGGACACAAGAGCTGGAATCAACTAATGGAAAAAAGGGAGATTTACATGAGCATACAACTTTATAATACGTTGACGCGCAAGAAAGAAAAGTTTGTTCCGATTGAAGAAGGAAAGGTCAAGATGTACGTCTGCGGCCCGACAGTGTACAACTATATTCACATCGGAAACGCTCGTCCGGTTATCGCATTTGACACAGTCCGCCGCTACTTAGAATACCGCGGATATGAAGTGAATTATGTTTCAAATTTCACAGATGTAGACGATAAAATCATCAATGCCGCAAAAGAGTTAAATGAAGAAGTAGGCGAATTAACAGAGCGGTTCATCGAAGCTTATTTTGAAGATGTAGGCGCACTTGGCTGCGAAAGAGCGACTGCGCACCCTCGCGTTACAGAGCATATGGATGAAATCGTAGAGTTTATTGGGATTCTGATCGATAAAGGCTTTGCTTACGAATCAAATGGGGATGTCTATTTCCATACGCGGGAGTTTGACGGCTATGGCAAGCTGTCCCATCAATCGATAGATGAGTTAAAGGTTGGAGCCAGAGTGGAAGAAAATGCTATTAAGACCGATCCTCTGGACTTTGCACTGTGGAAATCAGCGAAAGAAGGAGAAATATCCTGGAGCAGTCCATGGGGGGAAGGGCGTCCGGGCTGGCATATTGAATGTTCCGTCATGGCGAGAGAGTTGCTGGGAGATACAATCGATATCCATGCCGGCGGTCAGGATTTAACATTCCCTCATCACGAAAACGAAATCGCGCAGTCGGAAGCAGCTACAGGCAAGACGTTTGCGAACTATTGGATGCATAACGGATATATCAATATTGACAATGAAAAGATGTCAAAGTCACTTGGGAACTTCATTTTCGTTCACGATATCCGTAAACAAATTGATCCGAAAATACTTCGATTCTTTATGTTGTCTGTCCACTATCGGCACCCTGTCAACTTTGCGCAGGAATTAGTGGAAAGTGCTGCAAACGGACTGGAACGCATTGAGACGGCATATGCGAATCTCAAGCACCGCCTGACAATTTCAGCTGATTTAGCTGAGGGTCAGCAGTCCTGGCTGAACACTATTCAGGAACAAGTGACTGCATTTGAAACGGCTATGGATGACGACTTCAATACAGCGAATGCGATTGCGGCTGTATTTGAACTGACGAAACAGGCGAACGTATATTTATTGGAGAAAAATACGGACCGTCAAGTTTTGCAGAAATTCATTGAGACGTTTGATCAACTAATGGGCGTTCTCGGTTTGCCGTTTGCAGATGTGGAAGAACTGGTGGATGCAGAAGTAGACGCATTGATTCAGGAACGTTTAGAAGCCAGAAAAAATCGCGACTTCGCAAGATCAGATGAAATCCGAGATCAACTGAAGGCGAAGGGTATTGTGCTGGAAGATACAGCACAAGGAACTCGCTGGAAAAGAGGGTAATTTCATGGGCTCTTTGCGTGACATAGATGTAAAACAGCTTAACGCGCTTGCACTTGCTTATATGGGTGATGCGGTTTACGAACAGGCAGTGAGAGAACATTTACTGCAGTGCGGACGTGTAAAGCCGCAAGTTCTGCATAAGGAAGCAACGCGCTTCGTATCTGCGAAAGCGCAGGCGCAGATAATCATCACAATGAAAGAAAAAAACTTGCTGACAGAGGAAGAAAGTGCCGTCATGCGCCGCGGCCGCAATGCGAAGTCGGGCTCTGTCCCTAAAAACACGGATGTGACGACCTATAATTACAGTTCGGCGTTTGAGGCGGTTCTTGGCTATGTCTATTTATTAGGCAGGCAGGAACGGCTTGCCGAGCTAATAGGAAAAGCAATTCATTTTGTGGAACATCCTGAGGAGGAAATGGCATGACGGCGGAAGAAGTAGAACTGATTGGCGGCAGGAACCCTGTAGTAGAAGCATTGCGTTCTGGAAGACAATTGAATAAGATCTGGGTGGCGGAAGGTGTAAATAAGAAAAGCATCGGCGAGATTATGAAGCTCGCGAAAGAAGCGGGTGTAGTCATCCAGACGGCACCGAAACAAAAGCTGGACGGCATGACAGAGCTGACGCATCAGGGGATTGTCGCTTCTGTGGCGGCATATGACTATGCGGAGCTTGATGATTTGTTTGAAGTTGCGAAAAACAGACAGGAAGATCCTTTCTTTATCATTTTGGATGAACTCGAAGATCCGCATAACTTGGGGTCGATTTTACGTACTGCCGATGCGGCCGGCGCTCATGGGATCATTATTCCGAAACGGAGATCGGTGGGGCTGACAGGAATAGTGGCGAAAGCTTCAACGGGTGCCATCGAGCATGTCCCTGTCGTGCGTGTCAATAATTTATCGCAGACTGTCGATGATTTGAAAAAGCGAAATATATGGATTGCGGGAACAGATGCATCCAACTCGACGGATTATCGCCGTATGGACGCAACGTTGCCTTTAGCTGTAATTATTGGCAGTGAAGGAAAGGGCATGTCGCGAATCTTACGTGAAAAGTGTGATTTCCTGTATAGCTTGCCAATGACAGGCCACGTTACCTCGCTGAATGCTTCTGTGGCAGCGGCATTGCTAATGTATGAAGTTTTACGGAAGCGTCAAGATCAGACGACGTCATGAAAAAAGACGTGCTGCTCGTTGATGGCTACAATATTATCGGTGCGTGGCCTGAACTGCAGGAGCTGAAAAAAGAAGATTTTGCACAAGCGAGAGACCGTCTGATTGAAAGGATGGCTGAATATCAGGCACATAAAGGCTGGCGTGTCATTGTCGTTTTTGATGCACACTTGGTGCCCGGTATTGAGAAACGTAAAAAGCAATATCGAGTGGAAGTTTTTTTTACCAGGGAAAACGAAACTGCGGATGAACGGATAGAAAAACTTGTATCCGAACTCGCTGATCGACTAACGCAGATCCATGTGGCAACTTCAGATTTAGTGGAGCAATGGGTGGTATTTGCGCAAGGGGCCTTGCGGGTATCAGCCAGAGAGCTTGAAATAGAAATGAAGGAAGTCGATCGATTGATTGCGCAGAGAGTCAGAAAAATCCAAGAGGACAGGCCTTTTTCGAAAATCCCGCTGAGTGATGACGTGGCAGCGGCTTTTGAAAAAATGAGACGCGGCAGCCAATGAACGGTTGACGTAAAAAAATCCCGCGTCTATACTGTCGTTAATATACCAATAAGACTCTGGGGTGGAGAGGTTGGTGCGGAACATGGAAATTCGGAATAGAAAAAATGAACTTTCTGCAATATCGGATGAAGAAATGATTGAGCAGATTCACCAGGGAAATTCGGATGTGCTGGAATATTTGATTACGAAGTTTCAGCCGATTGTCCGTATGAAAGCTCGGACGTACTTTATTATTGGCGGGGACCGGGAAGATATTGTTCAAGAAGGAATGATCGGGCTGTATAAAGCGATTCGTGATTATCGTCCCGACCGGTTGAGTTCTTTCAAGGTGTTCGCTGAGCTTTGCATTACGCGGCAGATCATTACAGCTATCAAAACAGCTACCCGGCAAAAACATATTCCGCTGAATACTTCTATATCTTTGGACAAGCCTATGTACGATGAGGATCAGGAACGTACACTGCTAGATATCATATCAGGGTCGACGCTTGATGATCCTGTGGACCTGATGATTCATAAAGAAAACTTTTCTTTCATGGAAGAAGAGATGAATAAAGTACTGAGTGCCTTGGAAAAAGAAGTGCTGACACTTTATTTGGAAGGTCAGTCGTACCGTGAAATATCAGAAGTGCTGAATCGGCAAGTGAAGTCCATTGACAATGCGCTGCAGCGGATAAAGCGCAAGCTGGAGCATTCGATGGCAGTGGATTTAGTACGTTAATTCATCTGCAGTGAATTGACATGTTGTTGGTAAGGTGGTACTCTTTAGCAAGACTATTGTCTTGAATAGGTGAATCCAAATGGTGAAAAAAATAATCATATGCTGTGAGAATTGTGGTTCGCGAAACTATACGCTGCCGGCCAGTAATCAAAGTCGGGAAAGGCTTGCCGTCAAAAAGTTTTGCAGTCATTGCAACGCCCATACGTTGCATAAACAAACCATTTGACCAGTTACATAGAGTCCGGTAATGGACGCTGTGTCATTCGGAAGGGTTGGAGAAGAATGAGCAAGATCAGCGATTTTTTGAAAAAAGTTGTTTCGGAAATGCGGAAGGTCAGTTGGCCGAAGCGTAAGGAACTGACAAAGTATACGATAGTTGTTATTTCGACTGTCATTTTTATGGCTGTTTATTTTGGGCTGGTAGACATGGGTATTTCAGAGGTCATGAAATGGTATACTGGTTTATAATAAGGTAAGTATGAATAGCTAGAGAATATCCCGTTTTGATGAATAAACGGGTTTTTTCAGTTTTAATTATAAGGGAGGGACGGACGCGCAGTCCTACATGTGATGGAGATGGAGAAAAATTGGTATGTAGTTCATACATACTCAGGATATGAAAATAAAGTAAAAGCCAATCTTGAAAAACGTGTTGAAACAATGGGCATGCAAGATAAAATTTTCCGTGTCGTCATTCCGGAAGAAGAAGAGACTGACATAAAAGAAGGCAAGAAAAAAACAGTCATGCGTAAAACGTTCCCCGGTTATGTGCTGGTGGAATTAATCATGACTGATGACTCTTGGTATGTTGTACGCAATACACCTGGCGTCACAGGATTTATCGGTTCTTCAGGCGGTGGAGCAAAACCTACTCCATTACTGCCGGAAGAAGTAGAATTCATCCTGAAACAAATGGGAATGAAAGAGCAGCGCATTGATATCGACTTTGAAGTCGGCGAAAGTGTTACTGTTCTTGAAGGGCCATTTGCTCACTTTGAAGGTAAAGTGGAAGAGATCGAAATGGACAAAGGAAAAGTTACCGTTACCGTCGATATGTTTGGACGCGAAACAAGAATGGAACTTTCATTTGACCAAGTTGAAAAAATGGATTGATGTGCAGTTGATATATTTCCTCTTGCAAAATGTGTGTAATGGTGGTATCATTTCAAAGGTCAGACGTAAAGTCTGCACGGATTAACCAATTCTACCGACATTCGTCGGCAGGCACATATTTGAGTGGGAGGGGCAACCCAATTACCACATCACGGACTTAAGGAGGTGTGTCTCGTGGCTAAAAAAGTTACTAAAGTAGTGAAGTTGCAAATTCCAGCTGGTAAAGCAAATCCAGCACCACCAGTAGGGCCGGCATTAGGTCAAGCAGGTGTTAATATCATGGGATTCTGTAAAGAATTTAACGCTCGTACAGCTGATCAAGCAGGTTTGATTATTCCTGTTGAAATTTCTGTATTTGAGGACCGTTCATTTACATTCATCACAAAAACTCCACCCGCAGCAGTATTGCTGAAGGTTGCAGCAAACGTTCAGAAGGGTTCTGGTGAGCCGAATAAGAACAAAGTTGCTACAGTTAAGCGTGATAAAGTTAGAGAAATTGCTGAACAAAAGATGCCGGACTTAAACGCGGCGTCAGTAGAAGCGGCGATGGCAATGGTCGAAGGTACTGCTCGCAGTATGGGATTCAAAATCGAAGACTGATTTTGTATCTTCTTGATAAAGCAATGGTTTAAAGGTGAAGGCTGCGGTCGAGTGAGATTCGCAGCCTTCATTAAGTGGGAGGTTTAATCCGTTAAAACCACAGAAGGAGGAAAATTCACATGGCTAAAAGAGGTAAAAAGTTCACGGAAGCAGCGAAGCTTGTCGATCGTACAGCTACGTACTCTGTGAAAGAAGCAATTGAACTTGCTAAAAAAACAACTACAACAAACTTTGACGCAACAGTTGAAGTAGCTTTCCGTCTTGGTATTGATACTCGTAAAAATGATCAGCAAATCCGCGGAGCAGTAGTGCTTCCAAACGGAACTGGTAAAACTCAGCGTGTATTGGTATTCGCAAAAGGTGAAAAGTTAAAAGAAGCAGAAGCTGCAGGAGCAGACTATGTAGGCGATGCAGAATATATCGCTAAAATTCAACAAGGCTGGTTCGATTTTGATGTAATCGTAGCTACACCGGACATGATGGGTGAAGTTGGTAAAATCGGACGCGTATTGGGACCAAAAGGTCTTATGCCGAACCCGAAGACAGGCACAGTTACATTTGATGTAACAAAAGCTGTTGAAGAAATCAAGGCTGGTAAAGTTGAATACCGTGCGGACAAAGCTGGAATCATCCACGCGCCAATCGGAAAAGCATCTTTTGATAACGAGAAGCTTGAAGAAAACTTCACTACAATCTTTGATACGATTCAAAAAGCGAAACCTGCTTCATCAAAGGGAACTTTCATGAAATCAGTAAACGTTACGACAACTATGGGTCCTGCTGTAAAAGTTGATCCGTCCAGCGTAACTGTAAAATAATTCATTGACAGGCAACAAGTAATCTGCTAAGATTACGCTTGTTATGATATAACCATTTGTACCGAAGACAGCAGGGGTGGCTTGCCGCTTAATGTTCCTGCCGAGGACAAGACGCTCTTTTTTAAAGATGACGACTTTCAGCCCTCATGTCTTAGACATTGAGGGCTTTTTATATCGGTATAAGTGACCCTAATTTTCAGGAGGTGTCAACATGAGCAAAGTTTTAGAAGCTAAACAGGCGGTTGTAACAGAAATCGCTGATAAGTTGAAAGAAGCAGCTTCTGTAGTAGTTGTGGACTACCGTGGTCTTACGGTTTCACAAGTAACAGAATTGCGTAAACAACTACGTGATGCAGGCGTTGAATTTAAAGTTTACAAAAACTCAATGACTCGCCGTGCGGCAGAATCAGCAGGACTTGAAGGCTTGAATGAACACCTTACAGGCCCGAATGCTATTGCATTCTCTAATGAAGATGTAGTAGCGCCAGCGAAAATCCTTAATGATTTCGCGAAAAAGAACGAAAAGCTTGAAATCAAAGCAGGTGTGATCGAAGGAACAGTCGCATCAGAAGCAGATGTTAAAGCATTGGCTACTCTGCCTTCACGCGAAGGACTATTGTCTATGCTACTCAGCGTTCTTCAAGCACCAGTGCGCAACTTCGCGCTTGCTACAAAAGCAGTTGCAGAACAAAAAGAAGAACAAGGTGCATAATACCGCATCTTAATGACCGCCGGATCATATATACCGGCTAATACAACTTTCCAGGAGGAACTTAAAATGACTAAAGAACAAATCCTAGACGCAATTAAAGAAATGACAGTTCTTGAACTAAATGAACTTGTTACAGCAATCGAAGACGAATTCGGCGTAACAGCAGCAGCACCGGTTGCAGCAGCTGCAGCAGGCGGCGGAGACGCAGCTGAAGAGCAAACAGAATTTGACGTAATCCTTGCATCAGCGGGTGCTGAAAAGATTAAAGTAATCAAAGCTGTTCGTGAAATCACTGGATTAGGCTTGAAAGAAGCTAAAGCTCTAGTAGACGAAGCTCCTAAAGCTCTTAAAGAAGGCGTAGCTAAAGAAGAAGCTGAAGAAATGAAAGCTAAACTTGAAGAAGTTGGCGCATCTGTAGAAGTTAAGTAATTTCTGCTTATTGGAGAAAAGCCCGTCTATTTGACGGGCTTTTTTCTTCATCTAGAGTGATTTTCTAAAAGTTTATCAGCGATTCCCTGTGTGGCATGAATCATTTAACATCATTCAAGGAGGTGTGAATATGGGCGAACATTATTACTCAAAAAACCCTCAGGTCACCAGTGCGCCAAAAAGGTGGAAGGCGGAGATCCGCGATCGGTCTTTTACATTTTCGACAGATTCGGGTGTATTCAGTAAAAATGGTATTGACGAAGGTTCGCAATTATTGGCTGAAACGTTTAAAGAGCCGGGGATTAGGGGAGACTTCCTGGAAATTGGCTGTGGTTACGGGCCGGTTGCTCTTTCGATTGCTGCTTCTTTTCCTGAACGAATTGTTCATATGGTTGATGTCAATGAACGGGCCCTTGCTCTCTCGGGAACGAATGCGGAAATTAATGGAATACGTAATGTGAAGATCTATGAAAGCAGCGGTGTTGAACGGGTAGGTGCCGGTCAGTTTGCGGCTGTAGTGACGAATCCGCCAATCCGGGCGGGTAAACAAACCGTTTTTTCATTTTATCAAGGGGCTTTTGAGAAACTTGCCCAGGGCGGAGAGCTGTGGGTCGTGATCCAGAAGAAACAGGGTGCACCTTCTACTATTGAATACTTGAAAAAGCTGTTTGGAAATGTCGAAACGGCCGCTAAGAGAAAAGGGTATTTCATTCTGTTAGCAAAAAAAGGTTGACAGTGGGATATGTTTATAGTAGCATTATTAAATGCATAAATAATTATATTGCAGCTGTATGCCCTTTTGACTGAAACATCAGAAAAAAAGGCATACTGATGTTTGGATAAAAGATTGTGAAATCGAAAATGAGCTCTAGTCGGAACTCGTTTTCTTTTTGTTTTTTCGAAGTCACAGCTGAATTTCTGATTTTGCAAAAACTAATATTGTCTTAATGAGGGGTGAATGAGTTGACAGGTCATTTAGTTCAGTATGGTCAACATCGTCAGCGTAGGAGTTTCGCGCGAATCAACGAAGTGCTCGATCTGCCTAATTTGATTGAAATTCAAACGGCGTCGTATGAGTGGTTCTTGGAAGAAGGATTACGGGAAATGTTCCGTGATATTTCTCCTATCCAAGATTTCACTGGAAATCTTTCTTTGGAATTTATCGACTACCAGCTGGGTGAGCCGAAATATCCAGTGGACGAATCAAAAGAGCGCGATGTGACATACGCAGCACCACTTCGTGTAAAAGTACGTCTTCATAACAAAGAAACTGGCGATGTAAAAGAACAGGACGTTTTCATGGGGGATTTCCCTCTTATGACAGAAAACGGCACATTCATTATTAATGGAGCAGAGCGCGTTATCGTTTCGCAGCTCGTTCGTTCGCCAAGTGTCTATTACAATGATAAAACAGACAAGAATGGTAAGCGTGGTTTCGGGGCAACTGTAATACCGAATCGCGGTGCATGGCTTGAGTATGAAACAGATGCAAAAGACGTTGTACACGTACGGATTGATCGGACTCGTAAATTGCCAATCACTGTTTTACTTCGTGCACTGGGCTTTTCGACGGATCAAGAGATTATCGATTTAATCGGTGATAACGAGTATTTACGTAATTCGCTTGATAAAGATAATACCGAAACTACCGAAAAAGCAATGCTTGAAATTTATGAGCGTCTGCGACCGGGTGAACCGCCAACGCTGGATAGCGCGAGAAGTCTGTTGTATTCCCGCTTCTTTGACCCGAAACGCTATGATTTAGCGAATGTTGGGCGCTATAAAATGAATAAGAAACTTCATTTGCAAAATCGCTTATTCAACCAAACGGCTGCCGAGACACTGGTTGATCCGGAAACTGGAGAAATTCTAGTTGAAAAAGACCAATTGATCGACCGCCGTACACTTGACAGATTACTTCCATTCCTGACGGCTGGTATTAATTCGCAGTCAATCGAACATGCGGGATCTGTTTTAGAAGAGCCGATGACGATTCAGGTGCTGAAAATTTATGCGCCGAAGAGTGAAGAGAAACAAGTAATCAACGTTATTTCAAATGCTGAAGTAGACGAGTCTGTCAAACATATTACCCCTTCAGATATTGTTGCTTCCGTCAGTTATTTCTTTAACCTGCTGCACGGTGTAGGAAATACAGATGATATAGACCACCTTGGGAACCGTCGTTTACGTTCTGTCGGTGAATTGCTGCAAAATCAATTCCGCATCGGTCTTTCACGTATGGAGCGAGTAGTAAAAGAGCGCATGTCGATCAATGACACGCAATCTATCGTGCCTCAGCAATTGATCAATATACGGCCAGTAATTGCATCAATTAAAGAGTTCTTCGGCAGTTCTCAGCTTTCTCAGTTCATGGATCAAACAAATCCACTGGCTGAACTGACACACAAACGCCGTCTGTCCGCATTAGGACCGGGTGGATTAACTCGTGAGCGTGCAGGCATGGAAGTGCGGGACGTTCACTACTCTCACTATGGTCGTATGTGTCCGATTGAGACGCCGGAGGGTCCGAACATCGGGCTGATCAACTCGCTTTCTACATTTGCAAAGGTGAATCGTTTTGGCTTCATCGAAACACCTTATCGTAAAGTAGATCCTGAAACAGGTCACGTAACAGCGCAAATTGATTATCTGACAGCAGATATTGAAGATAACTACGTTGTAGCACAAGCAAACGCAGTGCTGGGTGACGATGGTTCATTTGTTAACGAAGAAGTAGTAGGGCGTTTCCAGGGTGACAACACGGTCTTCAGAAGAGATCAAATTGATTACATGGACGTTTCGCCTAAGCAAGTTGTCTCTGCGGCGACTGCTTGTATTCCATTCTTGGAAAACGATGACTCGAACCGTGCATTGATGGGTGCGAACATGCAACGACAAGCGGTACCTTTATTGAACCCTGAATCTCCACTGGTCGGGACAGGTATGGAGCATATCTCCGCACGTGACTCAGGTGCTGCCGTTGTGTCTAAACATCTTGGTATCGTCGAGCATGTGGAAGCGAGAGAAGTCCGTATCCGCCGTATTGAAGAAGTAGACGGCAAAGAAGTGAAGGGCGATCTGGTTATTTATCGACTGTCGAAATTCATTCGTTCCAACCAAGGAACTTGCTATAATCAGCGTCCGATTGTGAAAGTCGGCGACCGTGTGAAGCCGCTGGATATTTTAGCGGACGGCCCGTCAATGGAGCAAGGAGAACTTGCGCTTGGCCGTAATGTTCTGACGGCATTCATGACATGGGACGGTTATAACTACGAGGATGCGATCATTATGAGTGAGCGCCTCGTGAAAGATGATGTATTCACATCTGTCCATATTGAAGAATATGAGTCAGAAGCACGTGATACAAAGCTTGGACCTGAAGAAATCACACGTGATATTCCAAACGTCGGAGAAGATGCATTGCGCAATCTGGACGACAGAGGAATTATACGGGTGGGTGCAGAAGTGCGCGACGGCGATATCTTAGTTGGTAAAGTAACTCCTAAAGGGGTAACGGAATTGACTGCTGAAGAACGTCTCCTGCACGCAATCTTTGGAGAAAAGGCACGGGAAGTCCGGGATACGTCATTGAAAGTTCCTCACGGAGCAGGCGGAATCGTATTGGACGTGAAAGTGTTTAACCGTGAAGACGGCGATGAATTGTCTCCAGGCGTTAATCAGTTAGTACGTGTGTACATTGTACAGAAGCGTAAAATCTCTGTTGGAGATAAAATGGCTGGACGCCACGGAAACAAAGGGGTAATTTCCAGAATCTTACCTGAATCTGAAATGCCTTATCTGCCGGACGGCACACCGATCGATGTCATGTTGAATCCGCTTGGGGTTCCATCACGAATGAACATCGGACAGGTTCTGGAAATGCACTTGGGTATGGCAGCACGCAGTCTTGGCATTCATACCGCTTCCCCTGTCTTTGACGGAGCGAATGAAGAAGACGTTTGGTCCACCATGGAAGAAGCAGGCATGAATCGAGACGGTAAAACCGTATTGTATGACGGCCGTTCGGGTGAACCATTTGATAACCGAGTATCAGTCGGTGTCATGTACTTGATCAAACTTGCACACATGGTAGACGATAAGCTTCACGCACGTTCTACCGGACCATACTCACTCGTTACACAGCAGCCACTGGGCGGTAAAGCGCAGTTCGGCGGACAGCGTTTCGGAGAGATGGAAGTATGGGCACTTGAGGCATACGGTGCTGCTTATACATTGCAGGAAATCTTAACAGTCAAATCCGATGACGTCGTGGGCCGTGTGAAAACATACGAAGCGATTGTCAAAGGCGACAGCGTACCGCAGCCGGGCGTACCTGAATCATTCAAAGTACTAATCAAAGAACTTCAAAGTTTGGGATTAGACGTCAAAATGCTTACAGAAGACCTGGAAGAAATCGAACTGCGCGACCTGGACGACGAAGAAGATCTGCAGCCAACTGACGCATTAAACCTAATGAAAGAAGATCAGCCGATAAGCTAAAGCGGAAACGGCTGTCCAGAGGCGGCAGGCATAAGGCGAAGCTGCGAAGTGGCGTTCTTTGCCACACAGCAGCTTTGCCTTATGACCCGAGCCTCTAGCCGTTGGAGCTGGATGTAACCTAAAGCGGAAAGCGCCGTTCAGCCTCGACAGGCGTTGGAGGACTTAAAATAAAGGCGCATTTTGCCTTTATCTTTAAGACCGAAACGACCCGAGAGGCTGGCGCTTGGAGCTAGAGGAACCTAAAGCGGAAAGCGCTGATCTGAATAACATAAATAAGAATTCTACAACCGAATAGAAGAGGGCTTCGAGCACCCTCTTCTATTCTATTCAGTTTACGAATCACTTCTGACTGAATGCACTAATACAAGTAAAGTTGCCTGACGAGCCGTTGTGGCGATTAGACAAAAGGGAGGTAGGCTCCTTGATTGATGTTAATAATTTTGAGTATATGAAAATTGGCCTGGCTTCACCAGACAAGATCCGTTCTTGGTCATACGGAGAAGTAAAAAAACCTGAAACTATCAACTACCGCACGTTAAAACCGGAAAAGGACGGATTGTTCTGTGAAAGAATATTCGGACCTACAAAAGACTGGGAATGTCACTGCGGAAAGTACAAACGGGTACGTTACAAAGGCGTCGTTTGTGATCGGTGCGGCGTAGAAGTCACACGTCAGAAAGTGCGCCGGGAACGTATGGGGCATATTGAATTGGCGGCACCTGTTACACATATTTGGTATTTCAAAGGAATCCCTAGCCGAATGGGCTTGATTTTAGACATGACGCCGCGTGCATTGGAAGAAATTATTTACTTTGCTTCATACGTAGTAGTCGAACCGGCTGATACACCGCTTGAGCGTAAACAATTGCTGTCAGAAAAAGAATATCGTCTTTATCGTGAAAAGTACGGTTCTAAATTCCAGGCGGCTATGGGTGCAGAAGCGATTGAACAGCTATTGCGGGCGATCGATCTGGACAAAGAGACAGATTCATTGAAAGAAGAACTGAAGACTGTCCAGGGCCAGCGTCGTACACGGGCAATCAGACGTCTGGAAGTAGTTGAATCATTCCGTAACTCCGGTAATCGTCCGGAATGGATGGTATTAGAAGTACTTCCTGTTATTCCTCCTGAATTGCGTCCCATGGTACAGCTGGACGGCGGACGTTTTGCGACTTCTGACTTAAATGACTTGTACCGCCGGGTAATTAACCGGAATAACCGTTTGAAGCGCCTTTTGGATTTAGGAGCACCCGGAATCATTGTTCAGAACGAGAAACGCATGCTACAGGAAGCTGTAGATGCATTAGTAGATAACGGACGACGCGGAAGACCGGTAACCGGTCCAGGTAACCGCCCGTTGAAATCTCTTTCTCATATGCTGAAAGGTAAACAGGGCCGTTTCCGTCAAAACTTGCTTGGAAAAC
The DNA here is from genome assembly GCF_023707945.1 of Sporosarcina sp. NCCP-2331. Taxonomy (NCBI): domain Bacteria; kingdom Bacillati; phylum Bacillota; class Bacilli; order Caryophanales; family Caryophanaceae; genus Sporosarcina; species Sporosarcina sp. NCCP-2331. Next base: position 27,012 of record NZ_BRCD01000020.1, on the reverse strand, counting down.
GTGTTGACTACTCTGGTCGTTCCGTTATCGTTGTAGGACCAAATCTTAAAATGTACCAGTGCGGGCTGCCGAAGGAAATGGCGATTGAGCTGTTTAAGCCGTTCGTTATGAAAGAATTGGTAGAACGTAATTTGGCTCACAATATCAAGAGTGCAAAACGAAAAATTGAGCGTCTTCATTCCGAAGTATGGGATGTTCTTGAAGATGTTATCAAAGAACACCCGGTATTACTTAACCGAGCACCGACGCTTCACCGTTTGGGAATCCAGGCGTTTGAACCGATGCTGGTAGAAGGACGCGCCATCACATTGCACCCGCTTGTTTGTACCGCATATAACGCAGACTTTGACGGTGACCAAATGGCTGTTCACGTACCGCTATCTGCAGAAGCACAAGCGGAAGCGCGTCTATTGATGCTTGCCGCACAAAACATCTTGAATCCGAAAGATGGAAAACCAGTTGTAACACCTTCACAGGATATGGTTCTGGGTAACTATTACTTAACTGTTGAACGGAAAAACGCTGCGGGTGAAGGAGCTGTGTTCAGTGATCCGAATGAAGCATTGATTGCTTATCAGACAGGTCATGTTCACTTACACTCCCGTATTGCGATACAGGCTGGAAGCATAAATAATCCGACGTTTACAGAAGAACAGAACAAAAAACTTCTTCTGACAACGGTAGGTAAGATTATTTTCAACGAAATTCTGCCTGAGTCATTCCCGTATATTAACGAACCTACAATGGATAACTTGCAAGTGGAAACCCCTGCCAAGTATTTCGTGGACGGTACAGTAAATATAAAGGAACACTTGAAGGATGCTGAACTCATTACACCGTTCAAGAAAGGTATTTTGGGGAACATCATCGCAGAAATTTTTAAACGATTCCATATTACAGAAACATCACGCATGCTGGACCGGATGAAGAATCTTGGTTTTAAATATTCTACTCGTGCAGGAATAACGATCGGTATTTCCGATATTGTCGTACTTCCGAATAAAGCAGATATTTTACATGAAGCACAAGACAAAGTAGATAAAGTTACACAGCAGTTCCGCCGCGGTTTAATTACTGAAGAAGAACGCTATGACCGTGTTATTTCTTACTGGAGTCATGCCAAAGATGTCATTCAAAATAAATTGATGGATTCATTGGATAGTGAAAACCCGATTTACATGATGAGTGACTCCGGAGCGCGTGGTAACGCATCTAACTTTACACAGCTCGCAGGTATGCGGGGACTAATGGCCAACCCGGCCGGACGTATTATCGAACTTCCGATCAAGTCATCCTTCCGTGAAGGACTGACTGTACTCGAGTACTTCATTTCCACTCACGGTGCGCGTAAAGGTCTTGCTGATACAGCACTGAAGACAGCTGACTCAGGTTACTTGACTCGCCGTCTTGTAGACGTTGCACAAGATGTCATCGTTCGCGAAGACGATTGCGGAACAGATCGCGGTCTTGAGATTGCTGCTCTTACTGAAGGAAATGAAATGATTGAAACATTGCAGGAACGTATTGAAGGACGCCATACGAAGAAGACAATCACTCATCCGGAAACAGGGGAAGTGATTCTCGAAAGAGATGGTCTGATCACGGCGGATATCGGCAATATCATTATTGGTGCCGGGATTGAACAAGTAACAATCCGCTCTGCGTTTACTTGTAATACAAAGCACGGCGTCTGTAAGAAATGTTACGGCATCAACTTGGCTACAGGAGAAGCGGTAGAAGTAGGAGAAGCAGTAGGTATTATTGCGGCTCAATCTATCGGAGAACCGGGTACACAGCTGACGATGCGTACATTCCACACAGGCGGTGTTGCCGGAGACGATATTACACAGGGTCTTCCGCGGATTCAGGAGATTTTCGAATCTCGTAATCCGAAAGGGCAAGCGGTTATTTCAGAAATTGCCGGTACCGTAATCGAAATTGATGAGATCCGTGAAGGTCAGAAAGAAATTACAATTGAAGGAGAAGTAGAAACGCGTAAATACTTGGCACCGTACAATGGCCGCTTGAAAGTTGAAGAAGGCGATAAAATTGAACGCGGTCAAAGCATTACAGAAGGTTCTATTGATCCGAAAGAATTGATTATAGTCAAAGATGTAGCGACTGTACAAGAATATCTGTTGAAGGAAGTACAGAAAGTTTACCGGATGCAGGGTGTTGAAATCGGCGATAAGCACGTGGAAGTAATGGTTCGCCAAATGCTCCGCAAAGTTCGTGTAATCGAGGCGGGAGATACGGATCTCCTTCCTGGTTCTTTATTGGATATTCATCAGTTCGCTGAAGCGAATGGCAAAGTATTAAAAGCAGGCAAAGCGCCGGCTACGTCACGCCCGGTTATTCTTGGTATTACCAAAGCGTCGCTTGAAACGGAATCCTTCTTGTCAGCTGCATCATTCCAGGAGACGACACGAGTTCTTACCGACGCAGCAATCAAAGGAAAAACTGATGAATTGCTCGGCCTGAAAGAAAACGTCATTATCGGTAAACTTGTGCCTGCGGGTACTGGTATGCAAAGATACCGTCAAATCAAAATGCAGCATGAAGAGTTCGAAGAAGATACAATTACAGTGGAATAAGAATAAACGGGACATCGTTCCCGTTTATCTGTTTTCATCGGGTGTTCAAGCACCCGTTGAATACAGATAAAGCCTTTATCGGAGATCAGAAGTTTGCAAAAGAGAGCTTCAGACATCCTGAAGGGAATCTGCAAGCAATGAAACTGGCCTCAAATGATTTTATCTAAACTTGTTGACAAGTCTTCCTGCAGATGATAATATACAAAAGGTTGATAGTTGTCGCCCGGAACTTTTATAAGTCACGACGAGAAGCAATCATCATATAAACAACAGTGAACAGAGATCTCTGGTTTACTAATTCGTTTTTGTGTGTGCACGCACAAGAACATTGTTTTTACTTAAAAATGAACCACCTGGATGTGTGGTATTACAAAAAGCTCGGAAGGAGGAACAACCTAATGCCTACAATTAATCAATTAGTCCGAAACCCACGCAAGTCGAAATCGGAGAATTCTAAATCACCGGCTCTGGGGAAAAGCTATAACAGCTTTAAAAAGTCAATGACTAACGTGAACTCACCACAAAAAAGAGGTGTTTGTACACGTGTTGGTACAATGACTCCTAAGAAACCAAACTCGGCGTTACGTAAATATGCTCGTGTTCGTTTGACAAACACATTGGAAGTTAACGCGTATATCCCTGGTGAAGGCCATAACCTGCAAGAACACAGTGTGGTACTGATCCGCGGAGGACGAGTAAAAGACTTACCGGGTGTTCGTTACCATATCGTACGTGGAGCGCTTGATACAGCTGGAGTAACCGGCCGTATGCAAAGCCGTTCGATGTACGGTGCTAAAAAGCCAAAAGAAAAAAAGTAATATAAACTAATGATATCGAAAGGAGGAACTAATTATGCCTCGTAAAGGTCCTGTTGCAAAACGCGATGTGTTACCCGATCCGATTTATAATTCCAAGCTTGTAAGCCGCCTTATCAATAAAATGATGGTAGACGGTAAAAAAGGTACTTCTCAAAAAATTCTTTATGGAGCGTTCGAACTTGTACAAGAACGTTCTGGTAAGGATCCGCTTGAAGTATTCGAAGCTGCTCTAAATAATGTAATGCCAGTTCTTGAAGTACGTGCTCGCCGTGTTGGTGGAGCTAACTATCAGGTGCCGGTGGAAGTACGTCCTGAACGCCGTTCAACTCTTGGTCTTCGTTACCTGGTTAACTATTCACGCACACGTGGAGAGAAAACAATGGAAGAACGCCTTGCAAACGAAATTCTTGATGCTTCTAATAACACTGGTGCTTCTGTTAAACGCCGTGAAGAAATGCATAAAATGGCTGAAGCCAACAGAGCATTTGCTCACTATCGTTGGTAAGTCCGGATACACTACAAGAGTAATCCGAAACGGAAGGAGTTTACAAAATGGGTAGAGATTTCTCCTTAGAGAATACTCGTAACATTGGTATCATGGCTCACATCGACGCTGGTAAAACAACGACAACTGAGCGGATCCTTTTTTACACAGGTAAAATCCACAAAATTGGTGAAACGCACGAAGGTGCTTCACAAATGGACTGGATGGAGCAAGAACAAGAGCGTGGAATCACGATTACATCAGCTGCTACAACAGCTGCATGGAAAGGTCACCGCGTAAACATCATCGATACACCGGGACACGTAGACTTCACAGTAGAAGTTGAACGTTCATTGCGTGTATTGGATGGAGCTGTTACGGTACTTGACGCTCAGTCAGGTGTAGAGCCGCAAACAGAAACGGTTTGGCGCCAGGCGACAAACTACAAAGTACCACGTCTTGTATTCGTAAACAAAATGGATAAAACTGGTGCTGACTTCTTATATTCAGTAGGCACACTGCGTGAACGCCTGCAAGCGAATGCACACCCTATCCAATTGCCGATCGGTGCAGAAGATAACTTCTCAGGAATTATCGACTTAATCGAAATGAAGGCAACATTGTATCCAAACGATCTAGGTACTGATACAACTGTAGGAGATATCCCTGCTGAACATCTGGAACTGGCGAATGAATACCGTGAAAAGTTGATCGAAGCAATCGTAGACTTTGATGAAGACTTAATGGAAAAGTATCTTAGCGGCGAAGAACTTACAGTAGAAGAAATCAAAACAGCTATTCGTAAGGCAACATTAGCAGTTGAGTTCTATCCTGTAGTCTGCGGGACAGCTTTCAAAAATAAAGGGGTTCAGTTGGTATTGGACGCAGTAATTGACTTCTTGCCATCACCTCTTGATATTCCTCCAATGGTAGGAGTAAACCCTGATACTGAAGAAGAGGAAGAGCGTCATTCAAGCGATGAAGAGCCATTCTCTGCACTAGCATTTAAAGTAATGACGGACCCTTATGTAGGTAAACTTACGTTCTTCCGTATTTACTCTGGAATTCTTCAGGCGGGTTCTTATGTTACAAACTCTACAAAAGGCAAGCGTGAGCGTGTAGGTCGTATTCTGCAGATGCATGCTAATAGCCGTGAAGAGATTTCTGAAGTGCATGCGGGTGAAATCGCTGCTGCTGTTGGTTTGAAAGATACGACAACTGGTGACACACTTTGTGATGAGAAAGCATTGATCATCCTTGAATCAATGGAATTCCCTGAACCGGTTATCTCCGTAGCTATCGAGCCGAAAACAAAAGCGGACCAAGATAAAATGGGTCAAGCTCTTGGTAAGTTACAAGAAGAAGATCCTACGTTCCGTGCACATACAGACCAGGAAACAGGCGAAGTAATCATCGCAGGTATGGGTGAACTTCACTTGGACATCATTGTTGACCGTCTAAGACGTGAATTCAAAGTGGAAGCAAACGTGGGCGCGCCACAAGTTTCCTACCGCGAGACATTCCGTCAGTCGGCTGAAGTTGAAGGTAAATTCGTTCGTCAATCAGGCGGACGTGGACAGTTCGGTCACGTATGGGTTGAATTTGGTCCAAACGAAGAAGGAAAAGGATTCGAATTCGTTAATAATATTGTTGGTGGTTCTGTTCCTCGTGAATATATCCCAGCAGTTGAAGCGGGAATTCGTGATTCATTAGATAACGGTATTTTGGCTGGATATCCATTAATCGATGTCAAAGCACGCCTGTTTGACGGATCTTACCATGACGTTGACTCCAACGAAATGGCATTTAAGGTCGCTGCATCAATGGCTTTGAAAAATGCTGCATCAAAATGTGCTCCTGTAATCCTTGAGCCGACAATGAGAGTAGAAGTTATCATTCCGGAAGAATACATGGGCGATATCATGGGTGATATTACATCACGCCGCGGCCGTGTAGAAGGTATGGAAGCTCGCGGTAACGCACAAGTAGTTCGTGCAATGGTTCCGCTTGCTGAAATGTTCGGATATGCAACATCTCTACGTTCAAACACACAGGGCCGCGGTGTATTCTCTATGGTGTTCGATCACTATGAAGAACTTCCAAAGTCCATTGCTGAAGAAGTAATCAAGAAAAACAAAGGTGAATAATTAAGGTTCATCCTTGTTTCCTGAAGTAAATGCTTGTAAGATATGGATAGTCGAGGGCACGCTCTCGGCTTCTATACTATAAAAAAACTAAACTTTTCAATTAAAGGGAGGACCTCTAAAATGGGTAAAGAAAAATTCGACCGCTCCAAGGAGCACGCAAACGTAGGAACAATTGGTCACGTTGACCATGGTAAAACAACTTTGACTGCTGCTATCGCAACAGTTCTATCTAAAGCTATGGGTGGAGAAGCGAAATCATACGCTGACGTTGATAACGCACCTGAAGAAAAAGAGCGTGGAATCACAATCAGTACTTCACACGTTGAGTACGAAACTGAAAAGCGCCACTATGCACACGTTGACTGCCCGGGTCACGCTGACTATGTTAAAAACATGATCACTGGTGCTGCACAAATGGACGGCGGAATCCTAGTAGTATCTGCTGCTGACGGCCCAATGCCACAAACTCGTGAGCACATCCTTCTTTCTCGTCAAGTAGGTGTTCCTTACCTAGTAGTCTTCATGAACAAATGTGACATGGTTGACGACGAAGAGCTACTTGAATTAGTAGAAATGGAAATCCGTGAACTTCTATCTGAATATGACTTCCCTGGCGATGACATTCCTGTTATCCAAGGATCAGCTCTTAAAGCTCTTGAAGGAGAGCCAGAGTGGGAAGAGAAAATTTTGGAACTAATGAAAGCTGTTGACGATTATATCCCAACTCCGGAACGTGATACTGACAAGCCGTTCATGATGCCTGTTGAGGATGTATTCTCAATCACAGGACGCGGTACAGTTGCTACTGGACGTGTTGAGCGTGGAGTAGTTAAAGTCGGAGATGTTATTGACATCATTGGTCTATCTGAAGAGCCAAAATCTACTACTGTAACAGGAGTAGAAATGTTCCGTAAGCTTCTTGATTATGCGGAAGCTGGAGATAACATCGGTGCACTTCTTCGTGGTGTATCACGTGAAGACATCGAGCGCGGTCAAGTTCTTGCTAAGCCGGGAACAATCACGCCACACACTCAGTTCAAATCTGAAGTGTATGTTCTATCAAAAGAAGAAGGCGGACGTCACACTCCATTCTTCTCAAACTACCGTCCTCAGTTCTACTTCCGTACAACTGACGTAACTGGCATCATCCAACTTCCTGAAGGCGTAGAAATGGTTATGCCTGGGGATAACGTTGAAATGACAGTTGAACTGATCTCTCCAATCGCGATTGAAGAAGGTACTAAATTCTCAATTCGTGAAGGTGGACGTACAGTTGGAGCTGGCGTTGTAGCAACAATCACAAAATAATTTATTTTAATCCCGCCCTAACCGGCGGGATTTTTTTGTGTTGAGACAAACTCGGCGGATCAGAAATAACGCTAAGCAAATATATGTGAGACTGAAAAAGGCTTTGCTGGCCAGGCGATATGGAAGTTAGAGGGTCAATTTATTTACTTTTGATCATTCAAACCATACAAGTGCTCATGAAACAGTAAAAGCACACATAAATAGCCCACAAGCGCTCATTAAACATGTCCGAGTGATTATAAACTCTTGCCGAGTGATCACGGCAGCCATGCCGGCGCTCATTCAAGTTCCTGTTTACCGGACATATGCTCGAGAAAGTCTGCGATGAATTCGTACACTGCAGCCACTTCGTAGGTTTGCGAGATGTATATTGCGCAAGGTCCCAAATGGTGAGGAAATGATCACTAAAAAATGCGCGCTTTGCTAGACAGGCTCGGTGCGGTGGTTGATTCGCTATCCGCACTCCAGAAAGCATCTTCCTAAACGCAGGGAGGATCTCTCCACAGGCGCACAATTTCTCAGCTAATACCAAGTCCGATTTTGTGGCGGGTCTTCTTTATACGTGCATCTGCACGCAAAAACTGTTAAGATAATAAACGGATTAAAAAAAGATTATAAAACCCAGATAAATTTCTCCTAAAGGGTTGCGTGAAGCTCTTAAGTTATGTATAATGTTGAATGTTGGTCTTTGACTGCGATGAAGCGAGAGGTTGCCGATACACCCGGCCGCTTTGCCATGGCGCGTGTATGGGAAATTTTCGTGGAGAATTGTCTAGAAAATAGGCGAAAGGGAGGGAAAGTAATGGCAAAACAAAAGATTCGTATCCGATTGAAAGCTTATGATCACAGAATGTTAGATCAGTCCGCTGAAAAGATTGTTGAAACGGCTAAACGTTCTGGTGCTAGTGTTTCAGGTCCAATTCCGTTGCCGACTGAAAGAACAGTTTACACGGTATTGCGTTCAGTTCACATCTACAAAGATTCACGTGAGCAATTTGAAATGCGTACACACAAACGTTTAATCGATATCGTAAATCCGACTCCACAAACTGTGGATGCGTTAATGAAGCTTGATTTACCATCAGGCGTCGACATCGAAATTAAACTATAATAAATAAAACAAACATATTACAGGAGGTGTGACTAATGACCAAAGGAATCTTAGGAAGAAAAGTCGGTATGACGCAAGTATTTGCTGAAAACGGTGATTTAATCCCAGTAACAGTGATTGAAGCTGCTCCAAACGTAGTTCTTCAAAAGAAGACGATCGAAACAGACGGCTACGAGTCAATCCAACTTGGATTTGATGACAAACGTGAAAAGCTTTCAAATAAGCCTGAACAAGGCCATGTAGCAAAAGCTAACACGGCACCTAAGCGCTTCATCCGTGAAGTTCGCGGAGCAGACGTTAGTGCATACGAAGTTGGTCAGGAAGTCAAAGTCGATACATTCGCAGCAGGCGAAGTAGTAGACATTACAGGAGTATCAAAAGGTAAAGGATTCCAGGGTGTTATTAAGCGCCACGGTTTCTCACGCGGACCAATGTCACACGGATCTCGTTTCCACCGCGCGCCAGGTTCACTAGGTGCGGTAGACGGACAGCGTGTATTCAAAGGGAAGAAATTACCTGGTCGTACTGGTGGCAAAACAGTAACGATTCAAAACGTGGAAATTGTGCGAGTTGACGAAGAACGCAACTTGTTACTAGTTAAAGGCAACGTTCCTGGAGCACGCAAATCACTTGTTCAAGTGAAAAGCGCAATCAAAGGGAACTGAGTAAAAGAGGAAGGAGGAAATAGGAATGCCTAAAGTATCTGTAGTAAGTCAAACAGGTTCTGCAGTCGGCGACATCGAACTAAACGATGCGATTTTCGGAATCGAGCCGAATGATGCAGTATTATTTGAAGCAATTATTCAGCAACAAGCTTCTTTACGCCAGGGTAACCACAAGGTTAAAACTCGCGCGGAAGTAGCAGGCGGCGGTCGTAAACCATGGCGTCAAAAGGGCACAGGTCGTGCTCGTCAAGGGTCTATCAGATCACCACAGTGGCGCGGAGGCGGTATCGTATTCGGTCCGACACCACGCAGCTACAGCTATAAAATGCCTAAGAAAGTTCGTCGTTTAGCTCTTCTTTCAGCTCTTTCTACGAAAGTTCGCGATGAAGAATTAATCGTTGTAGACAACTTAGCATTTGACGCACCAAAAACAAAAGGCTTTGTTAAAGTGCTTGAAGATCTTTCAATTACTAAGAAAGCACTTTTTGTTACAGCTGATATGGAAGAAACGGTAGCATTGTCTGCCCGCAATATTCCTGGAGTCAGCGTTGTTACAGCGAACGGCATCAATGTCCTTGACCTAGTCGGACATGATCAGCTCGTTATGACAAAAGCAGCAATTGAAAAAGTAGAGGAGGTGCTTGGTTAATGGAAGCACGTGATATTTTGAAACGTCCGGTCATTACCGAGCGTTCTTCTGAGCAAATGGAATTTAGAAAATACACATTCGAAGTTGATACGCGAGCGAACAAAACGCATGTCAAACAAGCTATTGAAGAAATCTTCGGTGTACAAGTTGAAAAAGTAAACGTTCAGAACTACAAAGGCAAGTTCAAACGTATGGGAAAACATGCTGGCTACACTAACAAGCGCCGTAAAGCAATTGTTACGCTAACAGCTGATTCCAAAGATATCGAACTTTTTGAAATGTAATTATTTCACTAATAAATGAAGGAGGGAACACAAATGGCGATCAAGAAGTACAAAGCTACCTCCAACGGACGTCGTAATATGACCGCTTCTGACTTTGCTGAGATTACAACAGACAAGCCAGAAAGATCATTGCTTGAACCAATCAAGCGTAAAGGCGGACGTAACAACCAAGGTAGAATGACAGTTCGTCACCAAGGTGGAGGACACAAGCGCCAATACCGCGTCATCGATTTCCAACGTCGGAAAGATGGCATTCCAGGACGCGTTGCTACGATCGAATACGATCCGAACCGTTCTGCAAACATCGCATTGATTAACTATGCTGATGGAGAAAAGAAATACATCCTTGCACCAAAAGGATTAACAGTAGGGACTACAATTATGTCAGGACCTGAAGCGGACATCCGTGTAGGGAATGCACTGCCATTAGAAAACATCCCAATGGGTTCTACAATCCATAACATTGAAATGAAACCTGGCAAGGGTGGACAGCTAGTCCGTTCTGCAGGAACTTCAGCTCAATTACTGGGCCGTGAAGGCAAATATGTCATCATCCGCCTACAATCTGGAGAGGTTCGTATGATCCTTGCTACTTGCCGCGCGACAATCGGTCAAGTGGGTAACGAGCAGCACGAATTAATCAATATTGGTAAAGCAGGCCGTTCACGCTGGTTAGGCAAGCGCCCGACAGTCCGCGGATCTGTAATGAACCCTAACGATCACCCACACGGTGGTGGTGAAGGACGTACACCAATCGGCCGTCCAAGTCCTGTTACACCTTGGGGTAAACCAACTCTTGGTTACAAGACTCGTTCTAAGAACAATAAATCAGATAAACTTATCGTTCGCCGTCGTAAAAAATAATGTGATTGCACTGCGGTTCATCAGATGGACCGTAGTACATACTTGGAAGGAGGTTCCAGAATGGGCCGCAGCTTGAAAAAAGGACCTTTTGCAGATGACCATTTACTAAAAAAGGTTGACGCACAAAAAGATTCAGAAAAGAAACAGGTTATTAAAACATGGTCACGCCGTTCTACAATCTTCCCGACTTTCATCGGATTGACGATTGCAGTATATGATGGACGCAAACATGTTCCTGTATATGTAACAGAAGATATGGTTGGTCATAAACTAGGTGAATTCGTACCTACGCGCACATACAAAGGCCATGGTGCCGACGATAAGAAAACAAAACGCTAATTTGAGAGGAGGTTATTCTGATGCAACAAGCTAAAGCATCTGTACGCACAGTCCGTATCGCTTCTCGCAAAGTTCGTTTGGTCGTTGATCTTATTCGCGGCAAGAATATCGGTGAAGCTATGGCTATTCTACGACTTACGCCTAAAGCGGCATCTCCTGTTGTAGAGAAACTTTTGAAATCAGCAATTGCAAATGCTGAGCATAACTACGAAATGGACACAGAGAACTTAATTGTCAGTGAAGTATTCGTAGATGAAGGACCAACAATGAAACGTTTCCGTCCACGTGCACAAGGTCGTGCAAGTGCGATCAACAAACGTACAAGCCACATCACACTAGTGGTATCTGAGAAGAAGGAGGGGTAATTAGTGGGCCAAAAAGTACATCCTAATGGACTTCGTGTCGGTGTCATCCGTGACTGGGACTCAAAATGGTACGCGGAAAAAGATTACGCGTCCTTACTGCATGAAGACTTAAAAGTTCGTGAATACATCGAAAAGCGTCTAGTAGATGCATCAGTTTCAAAAGTAGAAATTGAGCGTGCTGCAAAGCGTGTTAACATTACAATCCACACTGCAAAGCCAGGTATGGTTATCGGTAAGGGCGGTTCTGAAGTAGAAACACTTCGTAAGCAGCTTAACGAAATCACAGGCAAGCGTGTACACATCAATATTGTAGAAATTAAGCGTGCTGATTTAGATGCTAAACTAGTTGCAGAATCAATCGCTCGTCAATTAGAAAGCCGTGTATCATTCCGTCGTGCTCAGAAGCAAGCTATTCAACGCACAATCCGCTCTGGCGCTAAAGGAATTAAAACACAAGTGTCTGGTCGTCTTGGCGGTGCTGACATCGCTCGTGCTGAACACTATAGTGAAGGAACTGTCCCTCTTCATACATTACGTGCAGATATAGATTATGCACATGCTGAAGCTGATACTACTTATGGTAAGCTTGGCGTAAAGGTATGGATTTATCGTGGTGAAGTCCTTCCAGTAAAGAAGAACTCTGGGGAAGGAGGCAAATAATATGTTAATGCCTAAACGTGTTAAACATCGTCGTGTATTCCGTGGGAAAATGCGTGGTGAAACAAAAGGTGGCGCTACTGTTCAATTTGGTGAGTTTGGTCTTCAAGCTCTTGAATCAGGTTGGATCACGAACCGTCAGATTGAATCTGCTCGTATTGCTATGACTCGTTATATGAAACGTGGCGGTAAAGTTTGGATCAATATTTTCCCGCACAAACCATATACTAAGAAGCCTCTTGAAGTCCGGATGGGTTCCGGTAAAGGTGCTGTAGAAGGCTGGGTTGCTGTTGTAAAGCCCGGTAGAGTAATGTTTGAAATTGCAGGTGTATCGGAAGAGGTAGCTCGTGAAGCGCTTCGACTCGCATCGCACAAACTTCCAGTAACAAGCAAGTTTGTAAAACGTGAAGAAATTGGTGGTGAGTCTAATGAAAGCTAATGAAATCCGTGACTTAACAACTGCAGAGATAGAGCAAAAAGTGAAATCACTGAAAGAAGAGCTTTTCAACCTTCGCTTCCAGTTAGCGACAGGTCAATTAGAAAACACTGCACGCATCCGTGAAGTACGTAAATCGATTGCGCGCATGAAAACTGTAATACGTCAAAGAGAAATCAGTGCAAATAACTGATGAAGGAGGTTGCAGCCATGACTGAGCGTAACCAGCGCAAAGTATACACAGGCCGTGTCGTTTCCGATAAAATGGATAAAACCGTTACGGTAATGGTAGAAACATACAAAAAACATTCTTTATACGGTAAGCGTGTAAAGTATTCTAAAAAGTTGAAAGCACATGATGAGCTAAACGAAGCGAAAATTGGCGATGTAGTTCGTATTATGGAAACTCGTCCATTATCCGCAACTAAGCGTTTCCGTCTTCTAGAAGTCGTTGAAAAAGCGATCATCATCTAATAAGTTTTTAACGCAGACTGCGGAAGGAGGTAGCCTAGATGATTCAACAAGAAACTCGAATGAAAGTTGCTGACAACTCTGGTGCTCGTGAAGTACTTACGATTAAAGTGCTTGGCGGTTCAGGCCGTAAAGTAGCAAATATCGGAGACGTTGTCGTTGTGACAGTTAAGAAAGCAACACCAGGTGGCGTTGTTAAGAAGGGTGACGTTGTGAAAGCTGTCATCGTTCGTACGAAAAGTGGAGTTCGTCGTAAAGACGGTTCTTACATTACATTTGATGAAAATGCTTGCGTTATCATCCGTGACGACAAAGGACCACGCGGAACACGTATTTTCGGACCAGTTGCTCGCGAATTGCGCGATAACAACTTCATGAAAATCATTTCACTTGCTCCAGAAGTTCTTTAATTCTAATGACAGAGCCAGTCAAGGAGGTGCGATAGAATGCACGTTAAAAAAGGCGACAAAGTAATGGTGATCTCTGGGAAAGATAAAGGCAAAACAGGTGTGATCCTGACTGCTTATCCCAAAAAAGACCGTGTGCTTGTTGAAGGTATTAATATCGTCAAGAAACATACAAAACCGAACCAAGAGAACCCTCAAGGCGGAATTGTAAGCCGAGAAGCTGCAATTCATGTCTCAAACGTGATGGTCATCGATCCGAAATCGGGCGAGCCGACTCGTGTAGGTTATAAATTGGAAGACGGTAAGAAAGTACGTATTGCCAAAAAATCCGGCGAAGCACTGGACAAGTAAGTAAGGCATGAAAGGAGGTCCGACTGATGAGTCGTTTGAAAGAGAAATTTACTAAAGAAATCACTCCTGCTCTAATGAGCAAGTTTGAATATACATCTGTAATGCAAGTACCTAAAGTCGATAAGATCGTTATCAACATGGGTGTTGGTGATGCTGTACAAAATACAAAAGCACTTGACGCAGCTGTTGAAGATCTTGCAACTATCTCAGGTCAAAAACCCGTTATTACAAAAGCTAAGAAATCGATCGCTGGTTTCCGTTTGCGTGAGGGAATGCCTATCGGAACGAAAGTAACACTTCGTGGCGAGCGCATGTACGAGTTTCTTGATAAATTAGTATCTGTCTCATTACCACGTGTACGTGACTTCCGTGGCGTTTCTAAAAAAGCGTTCGATGGCCGCGGCAACTATACACTAGGTGTGAAAGAGCAACTTATTTTCCCTGAAATTGACTTCGATAAAGTATCAAAAGTACGTGGAATGGACATCGTCATCGTGACGACTGCAAACACTGATGAAGAAGCACGCGAGTTGCTTACACAGTGCGGCATGCCATTCCAAAAGTAAAATAATAGGGAGGCGAAAACGTGGCTAAGAAATCTATGATCGCTAAACAGAAACGTACGCCAAAGTACAAAGTTCAAGAATATACACGCTGCGAACGCTGCGGCCGTCCACATTCGGTATATCGCAAATTTAAACTTTGCCGTATTTGTTTCCGCGAACTTGCATATAAGGGACAACTTCCTGGCGTCAAAAAAGCCAGCTGGTAAACCCCTAATTAGGGAAGGAGGTTAATTCTAATGACAATGAGTGATCCGATTGCAGATATGCTTACACGCATCCGTAACGCGAACATGGTTCGCCACGAGAAGCTTGAGGTACCTGCTTCAAACGTAAAGAAAGAAATCGCAGAAATCTTAAAACGAGAAGGTTTCGTACGTGATGTAGAATACGTAGAAGATAACAAACAAGGAATCATCCGCATTTTCCTTAAATACGGTCAGGATAACGAACGTGTTATCAATGGTTTGAAACGTATTTCTAAACCAGGACTTCGTGTGTATGCAAAGTCAACTGAAGTACCTAAAGTACTTAACGGCTTAGGTATCGCACTAGTATCAACATCAAATGGTGTTGTAACTGATAAAGAAGCCCGCGCTAAACAAATCGGCGGAGAAGTCGTCGCTTACGTTTGGTAATTTGCGACAAATGAATGGAGGTGCAATAGAATGTCCCGTATTGGTAATCGTCAGATCGAAGTGCCTGAAAGTGTTACGGTAACAATTTCAGATGATAACTTCGCAACTGTTAAAGGTCCGAAAGGTGAACTTTCAAGACAATTAGATCATGCAATCACTATCAATCAAGAAGGTAACGTCATCACATTGACTCGTCCTTCTGATTCTAAAGATCATCGTTCTATCCACGGTACAACTCGCTCTGTGCTTAACAACATGGTAGTAGGAGTATCAACAGGATTCGAACGCACACTAGAATTGGTTGGTGTCGGATATCGTGCACAGATGCAAGGTAAGAAACTTGTATTGAATGTAGGATATTCACATCCAGTTGAATTCACACCAGAAGAAGGTGTAGAAGTTGAAGTGCCGGCGAACACGAAAATCATTGTCCGCGGCTATAACAAAGAACACGTAGGTGCTCTTGCTTCTAACATCCGTCAAGTACGTCCGCCAGAGCCGTATAAAGGCAAAGGTATTCGATATGAAGGCGAAATTGTTCGTCGTAAAGAAGGTAAAACAGGTAAATAATACCGCCTGAGGTATTTGGAAGGAGTGACCACGATGATCACGAAACAAGATAAAAACGCTGTCCGTAAAAAACGTCACGCACGCGTGCGTACGAAAATCAGCGGAACTGCAGAGCGTCCACGTCTAAACGTTTACCGTTCAAACAAACACATCTATGCACAATTGATTGACGACACAAATGGTGTAACAATCGTTAGTGCTTCAACAATGGATAAAGATGTTGATGCTGGATCTACAGGTAACACAGAATCTGCAGCTAAAGTCGGCGAGCTAATTGCGAAAAAAGCTGTTGAAAAAGACGTCAAGTCGGTTGTTTTCGACCGTGGCGGATATCTTTTCCATGGCCGTGTAAAAGCTCTAGCTGACGCAGCACGCGAAAATGGACTTGAATTTTAATTAAGAAGGAGGGACATATTCCATGCGTCGTAATG
This sequence comes from Sporosarcina sp. NCCP-2331, assembly GCF_023707945.1. Classification (NCBI taxonomy): domain Bacteria; kingdom Bacillati; phylum Bacillota; class Bacilli; order Caryophanales; family Caryophanaceae; genus Sporosarcina; species Sporosarcina sp. NCCP-2331. Next base: position 10,860 of record NZ_BRCD01000020.1, on the reverse strand, counting down.
AACAGAACAAAAGCGAGTTTGAAGAACGCGTAGTAACGATCAACCGTGTTGCGAAAGTTGTGAAAGGCGGACGTCGTTTCCGTTTTACAGCACTTGTCGTTGTCGGTGATAAAAACGGTCGTGTCGGTTTTGGAACTGGTAAAGCACAAGAAGTTCCGGATGCAATCCGCAAAGCAATCGAAGATGCGAAGAAAAACTTAGTTACAGTGCCAATGGTTAAAGGTACAACACCTCACGAAGTAATTGGACGTTTTGGTGCAGGACAAATCCTCATCAAACCAGCAGCGCCAGGTACTGGAGTAATTGCAGGTGGACCTGTCCGTGCGGTACTTGAACTTGCAGGCATAACGGATATCCTTTCAAAATCTCTTGGATCAAGCACACCAATCAACATGGTTCGTGCAACAATCGAAGGATTACAGAATTTGAAACGCGCAGAAGATATTGCAAAATTGCGTGGTAAATCCGTAAAAGAACTGTTAGGTTAAGGGGGGAAATACAATGGCGAACAAACTTGAAGTCACCCTTACGAAAAGTGTTATTGGTTCTAAGCCAACACAACGTAAAACAATTGAAGCACTTGGTCTTCGAAAGTTAAATCAAACAGTTGAACATCAAAATAACGACGCAATCCGTGGTATGATCACAAAGGTCAATCACTTGGTAACCGTTAAAGAAATTTAAGTATTATTTTAGAATAAGGAGGTGCCGATAAGATGAAATTACACGAGTTAAAACCAGCTGAAGGTTCTCGTAAAAATCGCAAGCGTATTGGTCGCGGGATTGGTTCTGGATTTGGTAAAACTTCCGGTAAAGGTCACAAAGGTCAAAACGCACGTTCAGGCGGCGGTGTACGTCTTGGTTTTGAAGGTGGCCAAATTCCCCTTTTCCAACGACTTCCTAAGCGCGGGTTCACGAACATCAATCGTAAAGATTATGCGATCGTTAACCTCGATACATTGAATCGTTTCGAAGAAGGCACGGAAGTAACGCCGGAACTGCTAATTGAAACTGGAGTTGTCAGCAACGCTAAATCGGGTATCAAGATTCTTGGTAACGGGACTCTTGAGAAAAAGATTACAGTGAAAGCTAATAAATTCTCCGCTTCTGCGAAAGAAGCAATCGAAAAAGCGGGCGGGCAAACAGAGGTGGTATAATGTTTCAGACAATCTCTAACTTCATGCGTGTGAAAGAGATCCGGTCTAAAATAATTTTCACCCTCCTAGTGCTCATCGTGTTCAGACTAGGGACATTTGTTCCGGTTCCAAACGTTGATGCAACTGCTTTACAGCAATCAGATAACCAATTCATTGGTTTTTTGAATACGTTCGGTGGGGGAGCGCTCTCCAACTTCTCGATCTTTGCAATGGGGATTATGCCGTATATTACGGCATCCATCATTGTGCAGCTCTTGCAGATGGATGTAGTGCCGAAGTTCACTGAGTGGTCTAAACAAGGAGACGTTGGAAGACGAAAGCTTGCACAGTTCACAAGGTACTTCACGATTGTTCTTGCGTTTATCCAGGCAATTGCCATGTCGTTTGGTTTTAACCAGACGTTCGGCGGTAAATTGATCGCGGATAACAGTGTGTCTACATATGTCGTGATTGCGATTGTGTTGACTGCAGGAACTGCTTTCCTATTATGGCTCGGCGAACAAATCACTGCTAAAGGTGTCGGAAATGGTATTTCCATTCTTATCTTTGCGGGGATCGCCGCAGGTATTCCGAATGCTGTGAATCAATTGTATGTAACGCAGATCCAAGACGCTGGAGATGCACTATTTATTCGTATTGCCACCATGATTCTACTGCTGATCGTGGTAGTAGCAATTGTTGTCGGAGTTATTTATTTCCAAGAAGCCTTGCGAAAAATTCCGATTCAATATGCGAAACGTGTTTCAGGACGTAATCAATCAGTTGCAAGTCAACAAACACACTTACCTTTAAAACTGAATGCTGCAGGTGTTATCCCAGTAATCTTTGCAGTGGCATTCTTCATAACGCCACAGCAAATCGCTCCATTTTTCGGTGAGAACAGCGTGACAAAAACAATTATCCGGATTTTTGATTACACGAATCCAATTGGAATGATTCTTTACGTCACACTTATTATCGCTTTCACATACTTCTATGCATTCATTCAAGTGAATCCAGAGAATATGGCTGAAAACCTGAAAAAGCAAGGCGCGTATATTCCGGGGATACGTCCAGGCGCAAACACTCAAAAGTACTTAACCAGCACTCTGTACAGACTGACATTCGTCGGCTCGATCTTCCTTGCCGTCGTTGCTGTTATGCCTATTTTCTTCATCAATCTGGCGAATCTTCCTCAATCCGCTCAAATCGGCGGAACGAGCCTGCTCATCGTGGTTGGAGTAGCCCTTGAAACAATGAAGCAGCTGGAATCACAGTTAGTGAAGAGACATTACAGAGGGTTTATGAAATAAAAAGCAATAGCCTGACCTATTGTGTAACTAAATGGAGGGCAACGACGTATGAATATCGTATTAATGGGTCTGCCTGGTGCCGGTAAAGGTACACAAGCAGACAAAATTGTCGAAAAGTACGGAATCCCCCATATTTCTACAGGCGATATGTTCCGTGCTGCCATTAAAGAAGGCACGGAACTTGGAGTCAAAGCAAAGTCGTTCATGGATCAGGGAGCATTGGTTCCTGATGAAGTTACCATTGGTATCGTACGTGAACGATTGAGCAAAACAGATTGCGATAACGGCTTTCTTCTTGATGGATTCCCTAGAACTGTTCCTCAAGCGCAGGCATTGGATGCTTTGCTTGATGACTTAGGGAAGAAAATCGAGTACGTAATTGATATTGAAGTCGATACGGAAGAATTAGTCGCTCGTTTATCTGGACGTCGGATCTGTAAAGTATGCGGAACATCTTATCACTTACTATTCAACCCGCCAAAAGTTGAAGATATCTGTGATAAAGACGGAGGCGAACTTTACCAGCGTGCAGATGATAATCCTGAGACTGTCATGAATCGTTTGGAAGTAAATATGAACCAGACAGCTCCTTTACTCGACTTTTATGGCGAAAAAGGTGTACTGACTAAAATAGATGGTCAACAAGACATCAATGTTGTATTCGAAGATTTGGATGCAGTATTGCAACAAAGCACGAAGTAATCAATCCTTTTCGGGCACAGCTGCATCACTGTTCGGAAAGTTATGGTTGAAAACGAGCTGCAAAAGCATAGGTGCCCGGTATAGGACAAATGAGAGTTTTGTATGATTGCTTCTTCAGTAGTTCCTGCATGCATTTTCGTGTAAAACACGATATAATGTGTAGTTGTTACTGCTGTGAGAACAATAAAGGAACTCATTCGCAGCAATGCGTACAGCGAAATGTGGCAGACGTCTTTCGAACATCACTCATGCAAACTGGACATATGTTGAAGGAAGCTTTTTTGAAGGCGACTGATGCCGCTCGATGGTGAAAGCCTTTATTGGATATAGAAGGGAGACAGGATTGATGGCGAAGGACGACGTAATTGAGGTTGAAGGAACTGTTCTTGAAACGTTGCCGAATGCGATGTTTAAAGTGGAGTTGGAAAACGGGCATACGGTGCTAGCACACGTATCTGGTAAAATTCGTATGCACTTTATTCGTATTCTGCCTGGCGACAAAGTGACAATGGAACTTTCGCCTTATGATTTGACACGTGGTCGTATCACATACCGTTTTAAATAAAACTTTTGCACTCCGGAATATTGAAGGAGGTTGGGCAGGATGAAAGTAAGACCATCTGTAAAACCGATCTGCGAAAAATGTAAAGTTATTCGTAGACGCGGCCGAGTAATGGTAATCTGTGAAAATCCAAAACATAAACAAAGACAAGGCTAAAACACAAGGAGGTGCACAACTTATATGGCACGTATTGCTGGTGTAGACGTTCCGCGCGATAAGCGCGTTGTCATTTCATTGACATATATTTATGGAATCGGTAAAACAACTGCGAAAAGTATTTTGACTGCAGCTGATATTTCTGAAGAAACTCGCGTTCGTGATTTAACTGACGCAGAACTTGATAAAATTCGTGAACAAATTGACGGCTTGAAAGTAGAAGGAGATCTACGTCGTGAGACTTCTCTAAACATCAAGCGTTTGATGGAGATCGGTAGTAACCGTGGAATCCGTCATCGTCGTGGATTGCCTGTTCGCGGTCAGAACACGAAAAATAACGCTCGTACTCGTAAAGGTCCTAAACGTACAATTGCTAACAAGAAAAAATAATAGGTAAAGGAGGGCTCTTTCCAACATGGCACGTAAACAACAAACTCGTAAACGTCGTGTGAAAAAGAATATTGAAACCGGTATTGCACATATCCGTTCGACGTTCAATAATACTATCGTTACAATTACAGATAGCCACGGTAATGCACTTTCATGGTCTAGTGCTGGTGCACTTGGCTTCAGAGGTTCTCGTAAATCCACTCCATTTGCTGCACAAATGGCTGCTGAAACTGCAGCAAAAACAGCTATGGAACACGGTTTAAAATCATTGGAAGTAACAGTTAAAGGCCCGGGTGCTGGTCGTGAAGCGGCTATCCGTTCACTACAGGCTGCTGGTCTTGAAGTTACTGCAATCAGAGACGTAACTCCGGTTCCGCACAACGGTTGCCGCCCGCCAAAACGTCGTCGCGTATAATAGGTTTGAATCTATTGGATTAAGAAAGACATTTTTTGTTAATACTGTTGAAATAGGTTATCTATTATCAGTGAATTCAATATGGTTTAACCAATACAGAAGACGTTTTGAGGAGGGTAAATAAATGATCGAGATTGAGAAACCAAAGATTGAAACAGTTACGATCGGTGAAGATTCACAGTTTGGTAAATTTATTATCGAACCGCTTGAGCGTGGATACGGAAATACCTTAGGGAATTCCTTGCGTCGCATTCTCTTGTCTTCATTACCAGGAGCTGCTGTGACATCTATTCAGATCGATGGAGTACTTCATGAATTCTCAACAATTGAAGGTGTCGTTGAAGACGTATCGACGGTTATTTTGAATGTGAAGAAACTCGCTCTCAAGATTTACTCAGATGATGAGAAAGTAATTGAGATTGATGTGAAAGGTGAAGGCGTCGTGACGGCTGCGGATATCACTCATGATAGTGATGTCGAAGTATTGAATCCAGATCTCCCGATTGCTACTCTCGGCAAGAATGGACATTTACGTATGCGTATGTATGCTGTGCGCGGTCGTGGATATGTTCCTTCCGATCAAAACAAACGTGAGGATCTAGCGATTGGTGTAATTCCGATCGACTCAATTTACACTCCGGTATCACGCGTCAACTTCCAAGTGGAGAACACTCGCGTCGGTCAAAGTACCAACTTTGATAAGTTGACACTTGATGTGTGGACAGATGGCAGCATCGGTCCTAAAGAGGCAGTATCTCTTGGAGCTAAAATTCTTACAGAACACCTTAATATATTCGTTGGTATGACTGACGAAGCACAGACTGCAGAAATCATGGTAGAAAAAGAAGAAGACCAAAAAGAAAAGGTTCTTGAGATGACTATCGAAGAGCTGGACCTTTCTGTTCGCTCTTACAACTGCCTGAAACGTGCGGGAATCAATACAGTCTTAGAACTTGCTAATAAGTCCGAAGACGAAATGATGAAAGTGCGAAACCTTGGCCGCAAATCACTTGAAGAAGTGAAGGCTAAACTAGATGAGCTAAACCTTGAGTTGCGCTCGGAAGAATAACTGACATATACTTGAAGGAGGGAAACTTCAAATGGGATACAGAAAACTTGGACGCACAAGTTCACAACGTAAAGCTATGCTACGCGATTTGACAACTGATTTAATCGTCCACGAGCGCATCCAGACAACTGAAGCACGTGCGAAAGAATTGCGTTCAGTAGTTGAAAAGATGATCACTCTTGGTAAACGTGGAGATCTTCATGCACGTCGTCAGGCTGCTGAATATATCCGTCGTGAAACGGTGACAGTTGAAAACGAAGAAGGCGAAGAAGCAACTGTGTTTGCACTTCAAAAACTTTTCGATACAGTGGCACCTCGCTATGCAGACCGCCAAGGCGGTTATACACGTATAATGAAGATGGGTCCTCGCCGCGGCGATGGCGCACCAGTAGTTATCATCGAATTAGTGTAATTCCATACACTTCGAGGGTGTGTCTGTCATGCACAGCCACACCCTCTTTTATAAACATATAAGATTTATACGACTGAAAAGCTGAGTGTTACGATCAGCGGGCAATCGACTGGTCTAGCTCTACGTACCTCATCTGAGATGTCGGCATGAGCACCCGGCATTTACGTTTTGAAAGGCGCATTCCTTAGATGAGGTACGCGCTTTTTTTTTATACATAAGAATATCTAGCATAGTAAAAGGAGTGTACTTAATGAAGGAAATCGCGTCGATGCATCAGGTGACGTTTTCATATGAATCTGTCGAGGAAGAGTCGAAAGAAATTCATCCCAAGGCTTTGGATGATGTCTCTTTTACTTTGTATGAAGGCGAGTGGCTGGCTGTTGTCGGTCATAATGGTTCAGGTAAATCGACGCTGGCAAAACTGCTGATCGGTTTGCTGTTTCCTTCGTCAGGTGAAGTGAATCTCTTTTTAGAACAGTTAAGTGAAGAGAATTTATGGGAGACCCGTTCCCGAATGGGTATCGTGTTTCAAAATCCTGATAATCAATTTGTCGGTTCCACTGTTCAGGATGATGTCGCGTTTGCGCTGGAAAATAACGGCGTTCCTCATGAGATAATGGTGAGACGCGTGCACGAGGCGCTTGAACAGGTAAAGATGACAGGTTATATCAATCATGAGCCGCATCATTTATCGGGCGGTCAAAAGCAGCGTGTAGCGATTGCAGGCGCATTGGCTCTGCAGCCTGAGCTCTTAATATTAGATGAAGCGACTTCTATGCTCGATCCTCAAGGCAGAGAAGAAGTCATTGAGATTGTAAAAAAACTCAGAGCTGAATTTGGACTTACCGTGATTTCTATTACACACGATCTGGAAGAAGTATTGCTGGCAGATCGAGTCCTTGTAATGAATGAAGGAAACGTCCTGATGACCGGAACACCTGAAGAGATATTCCGAAAAGGAGCCGAATTGGAATCGATCGGCCTCGATCTTCCATTTGCTTTGCGTGTTTCAGAATTGCTTCGCCAGGCAAACGTGGATATTCAGGGGAATCATATGACAGAAGAAGAGTTGGTGAATGAATTGTGGACATTTCACTTCAGCAAGTAGGGTATTTATATGCAAAAGATTCGCCGTTTGAAAAGAGGGCATTACAAGATGTGACAGCTACAATTCCTTCAGGCTCTTATACGTCGGTCATCGGCCATACAGGGTCAGGCAAGTCGACTCTACTCCTTCATTTGAACGGTCTGCTGAAACCCTCTGAAGGTATCGTGAAGATCGGTGATACCACCATTACTGCACAGACGAAAGGAAAGCAGCTGAAGGACGTTCGTCACAGGGTAGGCATCGTTTTCCAATTTCCCGAACATCAACTGTTCGAGGAAACGGTTGAAAAGGATATTATGTTTGGACCAATTAATTTCGGTGTGCCGAAAGAGATTGCTCGCGACCGGGCACATGAGCTAGTGAAGCTGCTTGGCTTGCCGGAAGAGGTCCTGCAGAAATCGCCTTTTGAGCTGTCTGGAGGTCAAATGCGCCGTGTGGCAATTGCCGGTGTACTTGCATTCAAACCGTCTGTGTTGGTGCTAGATGAACCGACAGCAGGGCTGGATCCAAGAGGACGCAAAGAAATAATGGAGCTGTTTCACCGTCTTCATGATACGGAGAATCTGACGACTATTTTAGTTACCCATAGTATGGAAGATGCTGCACGCTATAGTGACCGCATTGTTGTGATGCATGAAGGAACATCTGTTATGGAAGGAACCCCTGAAGAGATTTTCAGTCAGCAGGAGATACTGCACTCCTATCGTTTAGGCATTCCCCGTTCGGTACGTTTTCAGCATAGAATGGAAAAACTGATTGGCCGGAAACTCGGAAGGCTGGCATTAACGGAAGAATTACTGGCACAGGAATTGGCTGCTGCTGTGCGGGGAAAGGGAGATAGGCCATGTTAGAAAAAATGATCATCGGCCGCTATATCCCCGGCAATACGATCGTGCATCGACTAGATCCGCGCTCGAAGCTGCTTTTTGTCTTCCTGTTTGTCATTGCCGTGTTTCTGGCGAATAATGTCGCCTCTTATGCTGTGCTGCTCGTTTTCACTGCTTTTGTGATTGCATTGGCGCGAATTAAGCCGTATTTTTTAGTGAATGGCTTGAAGCCGGTGCTGTTTTTAATTGTTTTCACGCTTTTACTGCATATTTTTTTCACTCGTGAAGGCCCGATTATATTTGAATGGAAATTCATCAAGATCTATGAAGAAGGATTACGGATGGGTATTTTCATTTCCATCAGGTTCCTGGTGCTGGTGCTGATTACCACTGTGCTGACATTGACCACTTCACCGATATCCATTACAGACGGTCTGGAAACACTTCTGAACCCATTCAAAAAGTTGAAACTACCGGTGCACGAGCTGGCCCTGATGATGTCGATTGCACTTCGTTTCATTCCGACTTTGATGGATGAGACGGATAAAATCCTGAAGGCTCAGCTGGCAAGAGGCTCCGATTTGAGCACAGGCTCGATAAAGGAGCGGATACAGGCTGTTATCCCGCTGCTCGTCCCGCTGTTCGTCAGTGCGTTTAAACGGGCTGAGGATCTGGCTGTCGCTATGGAAGTGAGAGGCTACCGCGGGGGAGAGGGAAGGACGAGGTTCCGTCAGTTGTCGTGGCAAATGAAAGATACGTCGGTTATGATTGCGTTTATTGTATTAGTGGCCGTTTTGGCTTGGGTTAGGAAGTGAACACATTGAAACGAATGAAAGCAAAGGTATCCTATGATGGAACCGATTTTGCGGGCTATCAGTCGCAGCCGAATATGCGCACAGTACAATCGGAAATTGATAAAGCGCTCGTTAAACTGCATAAAGATCCATCGGTGCACTCAGTAGCGAGCGGCCGCACAGATTCCGGCGTTCATGCGCTCGGACAAGTCATCCATTTTGATACGCCGCTTGATCTTGGCAACCGCTGGCGGATGGCACTGAATGTGCTGCTGCCAAAAGATGTGCGCGTAGTCGAGGTAGAGGAAGCAGCAGCCGATTTTCATGCACGCTATAGCGCAGCGGGGAAAACGTATCAATATAGATGGACTTACAATGAAGTGCAAAGCCCGTTTGAACGAAATTTTGCGGTTCATTTGGGAAGATGGGATCCTGATATTGAGCGGATGCAAGAAGCTGCGCAGTATTTAATTGGCACGCATGATTTTACAAGTTTTTGTTCTGCAAAAACTGCGACGTCGAATAAAGTCCGGACAATCCGCAAGCTGACACTTAAACGGCAAGGTGATCACTTGCTGATGGAAGTGGAAGGCGACGGTTTTCTTTACAATATGGTACGCACGATTGCAGGTGTTTTACTGGCAGTCGGGATCGGCTGGGATGAGCCGGAAGACGTCAAGAGGATTCTGGATACAAAAGATCGGAAAAGTGCAGGCAAAACAGCGCCTGCACACGGTTTGTACCTGCTGGAAGTGACGTATTAAGGTCATGGCAACTAATCCTGGCGTTTTCATAAAAACGCTTGACTTTTAGTGGATTAGAAGGTAAGATGATAAATGGTATTTCAATAACCCCACAAACAAGCCCCGGAAGTTTATTTGTGTTTAGGGATAGAGAAAACAACGGAACAGATTGATATTTTTAGGAGGATTACAATATGCGCACAACATTCATGGCTAAAGGTCACGAAGTAGAACGTAATTGGCTTGTTGTCGACGCTGAAGGACAAACGCTTGGACGTCTTGCTTCAGAGGTTGCATCACTTTTACGTGGTAAACATAAACCAACGTTCACACCACATGTTGATACAGGTGACCACGTCATCATCATCAACGCTGAGAAAATTCAATTAACAGGTAACAAATTGAAAGATAAAATTTATTACCGTCATTCAGGGTATACAGGCAGCATCAAGTCACGCACAGCGCTTGAAATGCGTACAAACTACCCTGTTAAAATGCTTGAACTTGCAATCAAAGGAATGCTTCCAAATGGTCCTCTAGGCCGTCAGACATTCAAAAAATTGCACGTTTATGCTGGAGCAGAACATCAGCATGCAGCACAAAAACCTGAAGCTTATGAGCTTCGCGGATAATTAAGAGGAGGAAACACACTTGGCACAAGTACAATATATCGGCACTGGCCGTCGTAAAAGTTCAGTAGCTCGTGTACGTCTAGTTCCTGGCGAAGGTAAAATTACCGTCAATAACCGTGACGTAGAAGACTACGTACCATTCGAAACACTGCGTGAAATCATCAAACAGCCACTGGTTACAACTGAAACACTTGGAAGCTACGATATCCACGTTAACGTTAACGGTGGAGGTTACACTGGTCAAGCTGGCGCAATCCGTCACGGCGTTGCCCGTGCATTGCTTACAGTAGATCCTGATTTCCGTCCGGCACTTAAATCTGCAGGATTCTTAACACGTGACCCACGTATGAAAGAACGTAAGAAGCCAGGTCTTCGCGGCGCTCGTCGTGCACCTCAGTTCTCGAAGCGTTAATTTATCTATTAGTACAGCCTCTCCCCGAATTTTCGAGGAGAGGTTTTTTAATATCCTGCATTCCTAATTCAAAAAGTAAAATCACTGAATTTGGATTGTTAAAAAGGATGGCTAAATCTGTACAGAGAATTAAATGTATTCATAGGTTTTTTAAAAGAGATCTTGAAACAAACAAAAGAGTCCAGTCAT